>CANFUB010000040.1 GCA_947450015.1 Bacteroidota bacterium
CGAAGAAAATATTCGCATCGATTGGCTCACGGTAATTATTTATATTTTAATCGTAGGATTTGGTGCCATGAATATTTATTCTGCCAATAGCACCATCGATCATACTTTTATTTTTGATTTAACCATGGAGT
This sequence comes from Bacteroidota bacterium, assembly GCA_947450015.1. Classification (GTDB taxonomy): domain Bacteria; phylum Bacteroidota; class Bacteroidia; order NS11-12g; family UBA955; genus JABMMZ01. Next base: position 132 of record CANFUB010000040.1, read on the forward strand.
ATGGCAAGCAGTTTTTATGGATTGGTGTGGCGGCTGTTATTGTGTTTTTAATTTTATTACTCGATCCCAAGTTTTTTAATTTTTCGGGGTATGGTATTTACATTGTCGTCATTATCATGTTGCTCATTTTGCTGGGCACAGGGGTTATTAATAAAGGGGCACAAGCGTGGTTTAAAATAGGTTCTTTTAAATTGCAGCCCAGTGAGTTTGCTAAATATGCAACTTCATTAGCACTTGCTAAATATTTAGGAACGTTCGATGTAAAATTTGCGGGCAGGAAAAATATTGCCATTTGTTTTGGAATCATTTTATTGCCAATGGCACTTACCTTGGCCCAGAATGATACGGGTTCGGCCTTGGTATTTGTGAGTTTCTTCTTGGTGTTATACCGCGAAGGTTTGTCGGGTTGGTATTTGGTCATTGGTTTATACATGGCAGCCTTGTTTGTATTTACAATCTTATTTCCATCGCTCTATTTAATATTAACCATTTTGCTCATTTGCGGTACTGTATTTTATTTTTTCAAGAAATATGCACAAATGTTATGGCTCAGTTTGATCGTGTTTTTTGCATCGGCCATTTTTATTTTAAGTGTCGATTTTATTTTCGCCAAAGTCTTACAACCGCATCAACAACAAAGAATTTTAGTAACACTCAATCAGGATGTGGCCGAGTATTATCCGCGCAAAGCCAAGGAGTTTAGTTTGTTTAAAATCGATGCCAATCGCAAAGACAAGAAGGCTTCGAAGCGCGATTACAGTTACAATGTTCGTCAGTCGAAAATCAGTATTGGCGCAGGTAGATGGGTAGGCAATGGCTTTAACAATGGCACGCAAACCAAAGCCAAGTTGGTGCCCGAACAACACACCGATTTTATATTTTGCACAGTAGGCGAGGAGTATGGTTTTGTAGGGTCTACACTTTTTGTACTGGTGTATTTGTTCTTTATAGGGCGCTTATATTACATGGCCGAACGGCAGAAGAATGTGTTCAGTAGGGTGTATGGTTATTGTACAGCTTCCGTTATTTTCTTTCACTTTTTTGTGAACGTGGGCATGGCTTTAGGGGTCTTACCAGTAATTGGAATTCCATTGCCATTCATGAGTTATGGGGGTTCATCGCTCTTTAGTTTTAGCATGATGTTGTTTACCTTCTTGAAACTCGATGCGAACAGGGTGAATGAGATTTCGAGTGTTTATTAAACGCAGGAACTTTTAAAAATGCACAATAAATTGTGCAACTATAAACCTTATTTGAATGTTTTAAAAACTTCTTATTTTTCAGAAATAATAAACTGTTTGAAATCTTTGCGATGGCTCTCCGTCCTCTTTTTATCCAAACAGCCCAACATAAAATAGCCCATTAAAACTTGGTTGCTTTTTAATTTGAAATAGCTGTGCATGGCAGTACCATAATTGCCCATACCTGTGCTCCAATAGCCGCCTGCATTTGGAAATTGACTCAAACTTAAGTACATGTTTTGAACCCCACATGCTACTGCTAGTAGGTCTTCTTTTTGTTTATTTGCACTTTCTGAATCGTGTTCGCAAACCAATACAATTACATGTGATACCTGTGTTTGATAGGCTTGTATTTTATCGACCTTTTTTTGGTTGAATTTTTCAGGCGGGGTGTCTTTGATAAAATTATCCAATACCAATTGCAACCAATTTTTTAAGGCCTCATCTTTTAAAACAATAAAACGCCACGGAAAATTTAAGGTGTGATTAGGCGCCCAACAAGCGTTTTCAATAAGGGTGTCAATAATGTTATTGTCTAATTGTTGGCCATTAAATTCGTGGGGATAATGGCTCCTTCTTTCGTGTATGATTTGATTGATATTATCCATTTTTTTTCATGAGGGCATGTATCACCACACTGCTTAAAATGATAGCTGTGCCGATGTAAAATTGTAAATTCAAGAATTCGTGTTCGTGTAAAATAAATGCAGCCAAAACAATGCCGTAAACCGGCTCTAAATTAATGGCCAAATTGGCGGTAAAGGCTGTAACTTTTTTCATCGCATTTAAATTTAAAACAAATGCAATATTGGTGCAAACCAAAGCGAGGATAGCTATCCAAATAAAGTCGGCATAGGGCGATTCAATAAACTGCGGACTCAAGGTTGTAGGCCATATATTAAAGGTATGGATGGGTAGCACAGAGGTCCATTGACCAATGAATGGTGTGGCGAAAACCAAGAGGAGATTCAAGAATAAAAATCCGCCTGCCAATTCAGAAAAGGCCATGACCTTGGTATCCACTTTATTGGTAAAGCTAGAGTTAATAGTAGAAAACAAGGCCGCAACAAAAGTTGAGAACACCCCAACGATAATGGCCAAAGTAAAATTGCCACCCTCTTCGCTTTCTGATGGCGAATAATAAGCAATGATGCCGATGCCTATTAAAGCCAATAAGCCAAGTAACATTTCTATCTTATCGAGTTTCCTTTTGTAAATGATGGGTTCTAAAAACGAAGTGAAAGTACTTGTAAGTCCAAAACAGCCTAGTGTTAAAGAGGCGCTCTTTCCAATTTTAATTGAACCATAAAATGTCAACCAATGGATGGCTACTAATACACCGATGCCCAATAAAGCGAGTATCGACTTCAATGGTGTAGCTCGCAAGGATTGATAAAATTTAGGGATTAAAAAGAAGCCCAAAGCCGCCAACCACATGCGGTGCCATACCAAGGTGAAATGATCGGCACTGATAAGCTTTCCTAAAATAGCAGTGAACCCAAAAATGAAAACAGCGATGTGCAATTCCCAATAGGCTTTTTTCATGTCAGCATTCATTGGGTGCAAAGATAAGTACTATTGAAATGCCAATGGGAAGCATTAGTACACAGGTTTTACCGATAGTGGTGATCTCCTTATTGTAATTTAATTTGGAAGAAAGCAACCTCACCTGCATTTTTGAAGTCTATTGTAGCAACCATGTTTTTAGTAAAGAAGTGCATTCTAATTTTGCTCCTAAGCATCATCAGTGTGAATGCCTATGCCTCATTGCAACGTCCTGATGTATTGATTATAGGAAAGGATACCTTGCCCTTGTGGCGCAATCCTTTAGAGGGCGACCCAGCATTCATAGAAATGCGCAAGCTGTTTAAGGAAACCATGTGTGCGAGCGATTGTTGGCGTGGTTATGAAGCTGAATTTACCCTGCGTGATAGTCAACTTTATCTTACCAATTTAATTAGTGCTTGTTATACCGAAGACAGTTTGGTAACCCTCTATAAAAAAACTTTCCCAGAGATATTCAATGGCATTGGAAGAAAAGTTACCTGGGTTGATTATTCCTTGCTAACATCGCGCGGAAAAATTATCAAAATATTTCACAACCAAGCTTACCACAAAATTAACAGACGCGAAATTTACATGTATTTTAAAGCAGGGCGTTGGCAAAAATCTGATACCTTTACGTATGAAGAAACCTTGGTGTTAACCTTGTCGAATAACAGAGAAATGTTAGAAAATTTTGTTTATTCGAAAGTCGATTGGAGCAAGTTGCCCAAAGAGAAATTGCAAAAAAACACAGAGGTGAGTTTGCTTTTTTACTGGGGTAATTTTGGCAAATCGGAAGGCGTTATTGCTAGTTCAACTGATTTAGAAGTAGCCGAGGTAATCAATGAAACCATGCGTTTAATTTCGAGCGAAATGAAAGACCATTGGTACATCTGGAGAGAAAGCATTACAATTACACCTGCAAGATTGAAACCTTTTCTAAAATAAAGTTAAAACCAAACCCCTAAACTGCCAATTATTTCTAAACGAACATTGGTGTATTTTTGATGGGTGTAAAAAATATTTTCATCGTTCCATAAATGTAGGTAACGACTTTCGATTCTTAAAAAAGCATTGTTCATGGGTTTGTATTCAGCGCCTATAGTTGCACCAATGGCATGCAAACCAACTAAGGTATGGTATTGATTGATGACTGGGCCAGTTAAAATTTCATCTTGATCGTTGAACCATTCTGCACGGCCATAGGCAGCATAGCGTCCTTTGTTGAATTTGTATTTAGCGGCTACTAACATGCTATACATGAAGGCCGTTTTTGTTGAATCTACCAAGCCAGTATGCTGTTGTAAACCAAAATTGGCTTCAAAACCTATATCCAATTTTTTAGATTTATAAGCCAAATAAAAATTTTGATACACCCTTTGTTGATTGTATCCCAAAGTGTCGGCAGCATTGTCGCTTAGCAAAACATTATAAGTGGCCAATACATGCGCGTTGGGTTCATAGAAGATAGAAAATCCATAGGTCTTTTTTCTATTAATGGCCAAAAAAGTATTAAAGCCATTGAAGGCGCTTATCTGTATACTGACTTTTTTATTGAGGTAATGGGTGAGCTTAGCACCACTTAAATAATAGGGTTCATAATAGGTTGTAAGAGCAATCGAACTGCCGATGTTCTCGCGGGGTTGTATGGATTCGAAACCGAGGTGGGTGCGAAAAAAACCAGCATCTAGCCAAGTGTTTTTGGCCATGCGTATACCAGCATAAGCCTCTTGGATAAAATTGTATTTGGTCGACCAAGCGCATGTCGCAATATCGCCAGCGTGTATGGTAACTACCCCTCTCGCTTTTTCATCCTGATAGCTTGCAGATACCATCACCATGTTCAAACTAAAGGCATTGGAGATAGGGGCAGAGGTGGGGAATTTTTGAAATTCACCTACTTTTAATTGGTCGGAATAATGGGCCAAATAAGCATCAATATATCCAGTAACTTTAAAGGCATGTGTGCGTTGAGAATCCACCTTGTTTTTAAACATTTGAGAATAATAAAACGTAAGGTCCTCGTAATCCTTTTTAAGATTCGGATTGGACTTCAATTCATTTTCAATTTTTTTCAGTCTTGCATGTATTTTGTGTTGCGTTGAATCGACTTGCGACCAAGCATTATTACTTGTTATAAAAACCAAACCCATCAAGCATAATTTAAAAAACCGTTGCATTAAAATTGAATTTTTCAAAGGCAAATGTAAGGAATTTGATCAAAATTCGGCCAGCACAGTGTGGTATTGAAAAGCTGGGTTTTTGCTTTCCCAAATTTCAAAGAGGGCTCGCATTTTTTCGTCTTCTTCTATGGTTTGCAAAAGGAACTCGTATTTGAAGGACTTGTTGTAACGCTTAAAAGAGAGGGTGTTGTTGTTGCCTAACACCATGGTACGAGGCTCCACATCATTGCGTTTGAAGTAGTTGAATTGCACATGAAAATTTTTGAGTTGTTGCACTTCGAATCGGAATTTAAACTTGTGCCACCATTCAATCGTAATGTGGTTTTCAGAGAACGTGATGGTCCCTTTTATTTTTATTGAACGCGTAAGAATGGCGTAGAATGAAGGTGCGGCTAAGACGAGTAATCCCAATTGCAATACCTTTACTGAAGCGATATAGTCTTCTAATCCATTTTCCATTAGTAAGCCTTCATAAATTAATTTTCCTTTTTTTGTGTAAGCGGGTGTTAAAAAACGCAAGGCAATAAAGGCAATTGCGTAAATAAACATTTGAGCCATCACCACCGATTGCTTTTTTCTATGTAACAATTCACATTCAATGCTAATGGGTTCAGTGCTCATAACAAGATTTACAAAAGTATTCTATTTTTAATTCAAAAAAATCCTGAAAGAAAAATAGTTCCATTTGTTAAAAAAATACTAAACGGTATGTTTTTTTGTGTCCTTGAATGCTACTCCCAACTGCTTACTGCCAACTGCCTACAAAAAACACATCGAAGCAACCAACCATAACCCTAGCACAATTACCTCGAAGCAACCTCGCCTACTGCTTACTGCTTACTGCCTCCTGCTTACTGCCTCCTGCCTCCGAAAAAACACACCGAAGCAAGCTCCCAAAAAACAAGCACAACTTTCACGAAGCAACCTCGCTTACTGCTTACTGCCTCCTGCTTACTGCCTACGGTCCTACTTCCACCAACCCATCAAGGTAGTAAAGCGTACCAAGAAAATACATCCTATAATCATTAACAATAAACCGAAGTATTTATTAATTGTAAAGAAAATACGTGCATTTAGTTTTTTGCCAATTAAATGCGACAAGAAAACTTTTAAAACATCCATTAAAAAGAGCATCAACAAAATGGTAAACACATTGATAGAAATGAGTAATTTGTATTGAACTTCTTCAGCATATTTTAAACTGATAGAGCCCAAAACATTGAACCATAAAATAAAGGTAAAGGGGTTGACTAAGTTGAGGGCAAAACCCTTCATTAAACTTTTGGAATGTGGCACCCTTTCCGAGTAAGAAATTAAAAATGCTTTGTATTGGTGCCTGAAAGATTTGATGCCCAATAAAAATAGAATGATGGCTCCTAGCAAACTGTACATTTTTTGAAACGAGGCTGTTTGCATAAATTCTGAAAAGCCAAAAATGCAGAGTGCTACGACTAATAAATCGCTTAAAAAAACACCCGAAGCTAAAATAACACCTTTCTTAAATCCCTCTTGAATGCTGGTGTGTATGAGTTTGAAAAACGCGGGACCGAACAACAAGATGCTAATAAAAAAACCTTGCCAAATGCCATTGAGTATGGGGAAGAGATACATCTATATTGTTTATTTTTTTTAGGGTTGAAGGGCTGCACAATAACCTATGTACAAATTAGAAGTATCAATAATTTGTTCATATCGTCTTTACAAGACTAATCAAATATCTTTAAATTTGCAAACTATGTATAATAACATTCTTACTTCAAACGAAAATGGTATCCTAACCATTACGATAAACAGAGAATCGAAATTAAATGCTTTAAACATCGAGACTTTGCAAGAAATTAAGCAGGCTGTTACAGCGGCTCAAACCGATGCCAGTGTTACTGGAATCATTCTTACGGGGGCTGGACCTAAAGCATTTGCAGCAGGTGCAGATATTTCGGAATTCGTGAATTTTGATGTTAAACAAAGTACAAAAATGTCGGCCGATGGACATGAAGTAATGAATACAATCGAGCGTTCTGCCAAAGTGGTGATTGCTGCCGTAAATGGCTTTGCTTTAGGTGGTGGTTGCGAGTTGGCCATGGCTTGTCATTTAAGAGTGGCCTCTGATAATGCAAAATTCGGTCAGCCCGAAGTAAACCTTGGCGTGCCTCCAGGATATGGTGGAACCCAACGCTTAATACAATTGGTTGGAAAGTCGAAGGCAGTTGAGTTGTTATTAACAGCCGATGCGATTGGTGCGAATGAAGCCATGGAATACGGACTTGTAAATTATGTAACACCATTGGATGATTTGTTGCCAAGATGTTGCGAGATATTAAATAAAACGGCTACCAAATCACCGATGGCCATCAAAGCCGTCATCAATTGTATTAACGATTATTACCAAGATGGTAAGGATGGTTTCAAAACAGAAATCAAAGAATTCGCTGAATCGTTCGGCACTGCAGATTTTAAAGAAGGTACGGATGCATTCTTAAACAAGCGCAAAGCGGCTTTCCAACGATAACAATCCAAACAAATGCATTTTTTACCACATAAGTGAGATAAGTTTTTTTCTTTCCACTGCGTTATGAAAATCAATAAAGGTTATTTGATACTTACTAGTTTTGCTCTAAATATTTTAAGTGCAGATAAGTTTTTTTTGCTATGCAAAAAAAAGGGCTTTGTAATTATTTTGAGACTAGGTATTTAAAATTCATCGAGGTTTGTGTAATATTCGTTCACAAAGGTTTTTTGTCCTTCGTGGAATAAGTTTTTTTGCGCTGCAAAAAAAGAATCCAAATATTCTAAAAATACTTACTAAAAAATCACTTATATGCCCTTAGCATCTTTTTTGCTTTGCAAAAAAGAACTTATGTTGACTTAAGCAACCACTGCCGGAGCTACAAAATTTTGATTTTACCACAAAAGTATTTTGACTTAACCAACTAAAATTTATCCTTATCATGCTTATGTGGTAAAAAAAAGCTACTTCGCGGTTTGCTAAAAAAAGCTGCTTCGCATTAGGGTAAAAAAGTATCGCATTTTTGTAAAACTCCATAGTGGTATCTTTAAATTTCTTACAGAGCAAAAATGAATACTTACTTGTGTTATGTAAATGTGTCTCTATTCATCTAAGAGGGAAAAGTACTCGTTAACAAAGGTTTTTTGTCCGTCATGGAATAAATTTTTCACATTAAAGTTTAATAACAGTCCTCGTGGAATTTTAAGAAGTTTCATATAGGTAAGAATTTGTGCTTCATGAACTGGAGCAATTTCTTCAATTGATTTTATTTCAACAACCATGCATTTTTCAACCAAGAAATCGCAACGCACATTTGACTCAAGTATATTGCCTTTATATGTAACAGGTATAATGTGTTCTGATTCAAAATTGATCTCCCGAAGTTTTAGTTCATGAATTAAGGATTGATGATATATGCTTTCTAATAATCCAGGTCCAAGAGTCTTATGTACCTCTATGGCAGCTGCATTAAATTGATAGGTTAAATCCTTTAAAAAAGTCTTTGTAATTTTCATAAATTGAGATTTTAGTTTCATCAAAAATGCAAAATGATTCGAAAAAATCAAAAAAAAGTATTCACTAAAAATCACTCATGTGCCCTTAGCATCTTTTTTACAAGGTAAAAAAGAACTTATGTTCACTTAAGCAACCTCAGTCGAAGCAACAAAATTTCGATATTACCTAGAAAGTCTTTTGACTCACCTAAATTAAATTTATCCTTATCATACTTATGTGGTAAAAAAAGTTGCCTAGTATACCCTCCACTGTTGGTATCCCTTTCCCTTTATTGTTACTCGCCACCAATTAATTGCACTATTTTTGTATTCTACTAATCATGCGTTTTAAAATTCTTTTTTTATCCTTTGTTTTTCTGTTTTGTTTTCAATGTGCTAAGGCGCAGGATGCCGACTTTTGGTACGATGCACAGTTGAAAAAAATGACACTTGATGAAAAAATCGGTCAGCTATTTATGGTGGCTGCTTATAGCAACCGCGATGCTGCACATACAGCCGAAATCGATAATCTTATTTTGAATTACCACATTGGTGGTTTAATCTTTTTTCAAAATGATCCACTTAAACAAGCCTATCTTACCAACTACTACCAAGCGCAAACCAAAGTACCTTTAATGATAGGCATCGATGGAGAATGGGGACTGGCCATGCGTTTACAAAACACACAAAAGTTTCCCTATGCCTTAACCTTGGGTGCGCTTACCAACGATTCATTGATGTATCAAGTGGGTGCTGCCATCGCCTTACAGTGCAAACGAATGGGCATACATATTAATTTTGCGCCCGATGTAGATATCAATACCAATCCAAAAAATCCTGTGATTGGATTTCGCTCTTTTGGCGATAATAAATACCGCGTTGCACAACTAGGTGCAGCATACAGCAAAGGTATGATGAGCGAAGGCGTATTGTCTTGCGCGAAACATTTTCCTGGGCATGGCGATGTGGCGGTCGACTCGCACCACGATTTACCAGTAGTAGATAAAGCATTGTCGCAAATCGATACTGCAGAATTGTATCCATTTTATTACGCCATTAAAGAAGGAGTAGCAGCCATGATGGTAGGGCACATTAATTATCCGCAATTGGATAATCGCCCCAACAGATCTGCATCACTCTCGGCTTTTATCATCGATACTTTGTTGAAACAGCGCATGCATTTCGAAGGTTTGGTATTTACAGATGCCATGAACATGAAAGGGGTTGCCAAATATTATGCCGGTGGTGATGCCGATTTAGAAGCCTTCAAAGCGGGTAACGATGTGATTTTGTTTAGCGATAATGTAGTCGCTGGCATTAGCAGAATAAAGCGCGCCATCAGCGAAGGAAGCATCACTGAAAAAGAATTGGATGAAAGGGTTTTAAAAATCTTAAAATACAAACAGAATGTGGGGTTAAACCAATACCAACCCATCGCATTAAATAATTTAGAAAATGATTTAAGAGGCGATGAGAATAAAGCCTTGCTGCAAACTGTCGCCAACCAAACTGTTTCTATAATTAAAGATCAAAAACATGTGTTGCCATTGCATTCTGCAAAACATACAGTGGCTATTTGCATAGGCGAGGCAATGGGTTCTCAATGGTCCACTTATTTAAAAGCAAATGGAATACATGAAGTGATACAAGTTGAAAAAAACACAAGTGAAAAAAACACACAAGCCTTGTTAAAAAAAGTAGAGCATGCAACCCATGTCATTGTAAGTTTGCATTCTCCCAAAGTATGGAGTCAACAGAATGCTGGTTATACGGCCAATGATTTTAGATTGATACAATTATTAGCGACTAAGAGAAACACCATTGTGATTGGTTTTTGTAATCCTTATGCCATGCAATATGTGAATAGCAAAGCGACCATGATTGCGGGTTACGAAGATTTAGATTATTACCACCAAGCAGCCATACAAATTTTATTTGGTCATTTAAAATCGAACGGTCATCTACCTGTTAAAATTGATTTAAGTGTAACGACTACCTTGCCAACTACTAATACTGCTTCAACTTCAACCATCAATTACGAAACCTTGCAAAGCATTGATGGCATTGTCGCTCAATTGATACAAAAAAAAGGCGCGCCTGGTTGTAGAGTTTATGCTTTGAAAGATGGAAAAGAAATTTTCAATAAGTCATACGGTTATTTAAATTATAACAAGAAAAAGGCGGTGAACGACAGCACAATTTACGACATCGCATCGATAACAAAAATTGCGGCCACCACTTTGGCCGTGATGAAATTGTATGATGAAGGAAAATTAAATTTAGATGCAACCTTGGGCACTTATTTGCCACAAGCCAAAGGCACGAATAAAGAAAATTTAGTGATTGCCGATATCCTTCAACACCGCGCAGGCCTTACCGCATGGATACCCTTTTACAAAGAGACCTTGCCATTTGTGGATAGTATTTATTGTTCGAAATCTGATACGGCTTATTGCATAAAAGTGGCCGATAAATTTTTTATGTTGAAGGCCAATAAAGATACGATTTACAAACGCGTTTTTGCATCGGCTTTAGAAAGTCGCACCTACCGTTACAGCGATTTAAGCATGATACTAATGCAATTGGTGGTAGAGAAAATTAGTGGAGTGCCATTAGATGAGTATGTGAAAAACAATTTTTATGCACCCATGGGTTTACAGCACATAGGTTACTTGCCATGGAAAACCCAAGACCTTACAAACATAGCCCCAACACAAGAAGATCGACTGTTTCGTCAACAAGAAATTTGTGGTTATGTGCACGATCCAGGCGCTGCTATGTTAGGCGGAGTGAGCGGACATGCGGGTGTGTTTTCTACCGTGGCAGATTTAGGTGCACTTATGCAGATGTTAAACGATGGCGGTATGTATAAAGGCAAGCAATATATATCGAAAGCCACCATTACTAAATTTACCGCTTACCAACGCAGCGATAGTCGCAGAGGATTAGGTTTCGATAAGCCCGATTTTAGTGGAAAAACCAGTCCCGCGAGCACCATGGGTAGCACACTTATGTTTGGGCATACAGGCTTTACAGGAACTTGTACTTGGGCCGATCCAAAATACAATTTGGTGTTTGTGTTTTTAAGCAATCGCATTTGTCCGGATGAAGAAAACAAAGAACTGATCAATGGCAATTACCGCACCCGTATTCAAGATGTGTTGTACAAAGCCATCGGTCAGTAGGCGAGTTGTGAAATACTTGAAATAAAAATTTTACAAATAATTTAATAAATCAAACGTTGCTACATTAAAACCAAGTAGTTAATAATTGGATAACTTGTTTTTGATAAAAATCAACGAATATTGTATAAATGAAAATGTGCAAATCATTCTACCTATTGTTGCTAATAGTGTTAGCTCAAATTGTGGCATGCGATCCTACTGCTAAGAAGATTAAGAATCCTACACCTTTTGAAAATTTTGAACCAGAAAAACTTGTAGCGGCAATGACACAAGTTTTAGATTCTCTTGCAAAAGACACCAATAAAACACACTATTACGATACTTTAAAAACCTTTTACAAGCAACGCAATTATGAGTATGTGTGGTTAGAAAAAGCCAAGGATTCTTTGTTTCGATTGTCGCTCAATCTGCTTTACGACAGCGTACCTTTCGAGGGTTTGAAAGCCAGTCATTACGACTGTGCTGAACTAAAAGACCGACTGGATAAAGTTAAAAAATTAAAGGCTACAAATTTATACAACGACTTAGCTTTATTAGAAATAAAATTGAGCAACAGTATTTTGTTGTTATGGCATGATAAGGTGCTTGGTCGCACCAATCCACAAGAAGTGTTAGGCGCTAAATACACCTTGCCCTATCCGAACAAAGCATTGAATTTATTTTCAGTTTTAAATACCGATTCTGTTATACCAAAAGTGGCGCATTATTATCCAGCCCATCCTGATTATTGGAAATTAAAAAAATTATTGGCCCAAAGGTTTGGAGAAACCGAAGGCAGTGAAACATTTATTGATACTGTAGGTATACGAAAAGTAAAGCCAGGTGATACAACTTATATAGCGCCATTGCTAGCAAGAAGAATGGTAGAGTTGGGCATGGCCCCCGATAGTTTAATTCATAAAACAGATTCCTCTTTTATCTACAAAAAAATAACCGCCAAATACATCAAAGAATTTCAACGCATCAGCAATGTTACCGACGATGGCATTATTGGCAAGTCGACCTTGAAATTATTAAACGCTTCGAAGAACGATAAGCTCAATGAAATACGTGCAAACATCGAACGTATCCGTTGGTTTAGCGATGCGCCACCAAAGCCTTATGTGATGGTGAACATTCCAGAGTTTTTGTTGTACTTGGTGTATACCGATAGCTTGATGGCCATCTACAAAGACAGTTTATTGCCAGTAAAAGTTTGCATAGGCGAGGGCAAGGAAAAATACTTTGAACAGAAATTACAGCGCTATACCAAAACAGGCAAGTATTCTGATAAACCGCAGAACCACGAAACACCGCAGATTTATTCGACCATCGACTATGTCATTCTCAATCCAACATGGACAGTGCCAAGCAGTATTGTAGGAAGAGAAATGTATGGCAAAATTGTGCGCGATCCAGGATATTTAATTCGCAATGGTTATCAAGTGTTCGATAAAAATGTACCAGTGAATCCATACAATATTAAATGGAAAAGTTATTCGCCAGGCAATATTCCTTATACCATTCGTCAGGATGCGGGCGATGATAATTCATTGGGTAAAATAAAATTCACTTTCAAAAATCCTTTCTCAGTATACTTACACGACACTCCATTAAAAGGCAAATTTAAATTGAACAATAGAGCAGTGAGTCATGGTTGTGTAAGGGTAGAGAACCCCATTGATTTAGCAGGTTTTATTTTGCAGCACAATCAAAAAGTAACCTACGATGACATGTTGATTAAAGTAGGCCGAGCACCAGTAAACGATACGGCCCGCGCTCGCAAATGGAGAGAGGATACAACAAGTTATAAGAAAATTGTAAAGGGCACTTATCCCATTCGCTTAGAAAATAAAATGGTAGTGTTTTTCGATTATAAAAC
>CANFUB010000041.1 GCA_947450015.1 Bacteroidota bacterium
ATAGAAAAAACAGAAACCATTAAAACGCATGCCGATAGTTTAACGGCAATGAAAGCATGGGGATTAAAAATTAGTGAGCATACCAAAACTTGTTCGAACATTGAAGCTGTTTTTAATTTCATTAATTATTGGGACAAAGAGCGCAAAAATTTAAGTTATGATATTGATGGTGTAGTTTTAAAAATTAACGATTACCATCAACGTGAAGAATTGGGATTCACTGCTAAGTCGCCACGCTGGGCCATTGCCTTTAAGTTTAAAACCGAAGCGGCTTGCACGCAACTATTGAGCATTGTTTATCAAGTAGGCAGAACAGGTTCTATTACACCAGTGGCCAACTTACAACCAGTGCTTTTATTGGGCACTACTGTTAAGCGCGCATCACTGCACAACGCCAACGAGATAGAGCGATTAGACTTGCGTGTGGGCGACTATGTATATGTTGAAAAAGGTGGTGAAATTATTCCAAAAATTACGGGCGTTAATCTTGAAAAAAGAAATGAAGCAACCCCAGCCCTTGTTTATATTACTCATTGTCCAGAGTGTCAAACAGAGTTGGTGCGAAAAGAAGGCGAGGCCAATCACTATTGTCCGAACGAGGTAAGTTGTCCGCCACAAGTGGTGGGTCGCATTCAACATTTCATTCATAGAAAAGCCATGGACATTAATGGCATGGGTGATGAGACCGTGCAACTACTTTACGAAAGTGGCTTGGTGCACAACATTGCCGATTTATTTGATTTGAAATATGAAACGGTATTGCAGCTCGACCGCATGGCTGAAAAGTCGGCACAAAATTTAGTAGATGGTATTAAAGCCGCAGTGAATATTCCTTATCAACGTGTGCTTTTTGGTTTGGGTATTCGTTATGTGGGCGAAACAGTGGCGAAGAAATTAGCTGCTCAATTTAAAACCATCGAACAATTGCAAACGGCCAGTTTTGATGCCTTGATAGCCGTTGATGAAATTGGAGAACGCATTGCTGAATCCATCATCGAATATTTTCAAAACCCTTACCATGCCGAGCAAATCGCTCGCTTAAAAGCAGCAGGATTACAATTCGAAAACATGGAGAAAGAGAAGGTCATGGAATCGGCTATTCTTGCAGGCAAATCTGTTGTGATATCTGGTGTATTCAGTCAGTATAGTAGAGATGAAATCAAACACATGGTAGAAATTAATGGCGGCAAAAATGCGAGTGGCATTACTGGCAAAACCGACTACGTGGTAGCAGGCGAAAACATGGGTCCAGCGAAACTTGAAAAAGCCGTACAATTGAATATTCCAATTTTAAGCGAAACAGAATTCCTTGAACTCATTGGAAAGACCGCTCAATAAAAAGAAAATCACACGAAAACGATAAGCCTAAGACTTCTCAATATTTTCAACTAATTTTGCAAGCGATACATTACTCACTTTGAATTTAAAAAGTCTGATAAAAAAAAGCAAGATGGCCAGCAACAAACGCATGGCCAAAAATTTCAACAGCATCCAAACAGTGCTGATTGTATGGGATGCTACCCAATCAAAATCAGACATTGAAGAACTCAAAACCTTTGGGCACGAGTTACGTCAAAGCGGCAAAGTGATTACGTTTTTGGCCTACCACCCCATTAAAAAATTAAGTGCCGATATGCAGCCCAATGAAATTTATCAATTGTGTGCGAAGGCCGATTTTTCTTTTTTCGAAGCACCTAAAAGTAGCGCTTTAAAAAAGGTTTTAAACCAGCCCTTCGACTTGTTTATCAATGGCTGTTTAGCCGACAATAAAATTACAAGAACCATGGCAGCGTTTACGCAAGCGCAATTTAGAATAGGTCCTTATATCAACCCAACCGATACAAATTTTTATGAATTAATGATTATCCCAAATGGGGCTGATCCTTGCGAAAATTACTTAATAGAAATAGGCAAATACTTAAAAAAAATCCACTAATTTACAATGGCACATAAAGCATCACAAACCCTCAGAGGCACAGGCGTAGCGTTGGTTACTCCTTTTAATAAAGATTATAGCGTTGACTTTGATGCTTTAAAAAAGTTGGTTAATTTCCAAATCGACAATGGCATTAATTACCTTGTTATTTTAGGCACTACGGGCGAAGTTCCAACGGTTACCAAAGCAGAAAAAGACGCCATTATTGATTGTATTAAGGAAACCAACAACAAGCGTTTACCCTTGGTATTAGGCATAGGGGGCAACGACACCATGGGCCTAGTGGATACCTTGAAAAATCAAGACTTCGATGGCTTAAGTGCTGTTTTAAGTGTGAGTCCTTATTACAACAAACCCAATCAAAATGGCATCATCGCCCATTATCAAATGTTGGCCGATGCATCACCATTGCCAATAATTTTATACAATGTACCCGGTAGAACAGGTAGCAATGTAAGTGCCGAAGCCACCTTAAAATTGGCCGAGCACCCCAATATTTTAGGCACCAAAGAAGCCAGTGGTAATTTCTTGCAATGCATGGAAATTATTAAACACCGCCCTGCAGATTTTGCAGTGATTAGCGGTGACGATGCTTTTACACTGCCATTAATTGCAATTGGCATGGATGGGGTTATCAGTGTGATGGGACAAGCCTATCCTAAAAAATTTACCAGCATGATCAATCATGCATTGAATGGCGAAATAGAAGCTGCCAGAAAATTGCATTACGACTTATTAGATGCCATGAACTTAATCTTTGCTGATGGCAGTCCGGGTGGTATTAAAGTTTTATTAGAAGCGAAAAACATTTGTCAGAACATTGTGCGCATGCCTTTACACAATGTGAACGAGGCTGTCAAACAGCAATTGTTAAAGACCTTGAGCAACGCTTAAGTATTATAATTTAATCAATTTGTGGACGGTGTATTTTTTACTCCCCACAACTCTAATTCTAAGGAAATAAACCGCTGCCGCAAACGGCTCCATATCAATGGTTAATTCGCTATTGTTTTTCGTTAAGGTAATGGCTTGACTGGTCAGCTCTTTTGAAATGGCATCGTACAATTGATATTCTATTTGCAATGCACCCGATTTAGGAATATTGTAATGCACTACTAATTTTGTAGTGACAGGATTTGGAAAAAGGAAAGATTGATAGTTGAGATTTTGATCGTCCACATCGGTTCTAAATCCTAGGCCAAAGCTATAACCATTGTAGTTGCCAAAGCCATAGGCATAGGCTTGAAAACCTGAATCGGAATTGACGCAATGCTTGCCTGCACTTACCTCAATGGCACTGTAAGCATACTTTGCATTATTCGGAAAAACCTTAAATCCAGCCTTAGGATGAACATTGTCTACCTTTAGTTTTGCAGTGTCTTTCAAATCACAAATGACATTAAGATAATGGTTGGTAATGGGCGACATTGGAAAACTTGAATGGGTGTTAAAACATTCATTATAGCCTTTAAATTGTAGGGGTTGGATGTAAAATAAAGAAGGATCGCCAGTAAGACTTTCTTGTGTTTTACCACAGTTCAATGATTTACTAAACTGGGCCACAAACACCGGTCGACTAGCTTGTATTAAACAGGATGTAAGCAAGGTTGTATCAAAGGTTCCCTTTTTGAATACGCGATTTAATTTAACACCATCTATTTTAAGTTCCGTATTACTCTCAAGAAATAAAACACTTATTGGGTCACCCTTTCTGGCGAACAAAGGCGAAAATAAAAAATCTGTGGCAGCATATTGCAAAGGCAACGATTGTTCATATAAGTGATTGTCGGCACTAGCACCGCTTGAACAACCAATATCGTGAACATAAGCTTGACGCGCACCACTGAACACAGCTATTTTTTTATTATCTCTTGCCACAATGCTTGAACCACTTAAATTACCATTGGCTTGCACTTGATAGGTATTGCCTTTATTGAGTTGAATTGAATAGGTTCTATTGGCTGGCTTAACTGCCGAGGTGGTGGTACTTGGGGTGATATCGATGGTGGTATTATCATCGAGTGCAACAATTAAGAAGGAAGAGGGATGAATGGACATGGCATCCATTCTTGTTAGTACTTGGTAGTTGCTGCCTAACATTTCAATGGGATATAAAATACTGGCTTCTGTAAAATACTGTCGATCGTGAATTACTTTTGCGCTGATGGGATCATTGGTAGTAAGACTAAAGCCAAAAGCTGAACTTACATCAGACCCCGATTGATAGTAAATGGCATCGGGCAATTGAATCACTTTTGTTTCACCAGCTGATAAAACAAAGTCTAATTCGATACCAGTAAGCGGTTGTGAAATTTTTCCACTGGTTACAACATCAGCCGAAACAACTACATAAAACTTGGGTGGACCATTAAAACTAAGTGTCAAATTTTCCATGAATCCAAACCAAAATTCCTTGCCTTTGGTACTTGTTTGGGCAGATAGACTAACTGTAAAAAACAGCAAAACGATGGCACAAAGTAATTTACGTTTCATATGACTAAATAATTATTAATCAAATATATTAAATAAATCAATTACAAAAAATAGTTTTAAGTTAATAAGCATAAAATAAACAACCATCTTGAAGACTTCCAATGAATGGCCTAAGCGAAATATCAATTCACTTTGTTTTTATAAATATTGATATAAGCATAACCACTTTTAACTTGTTTATGCAATTTCAAATGGCCTTTGTATAGCATGGTATCGTGCATATTACCTGGGAAAGTGAAGACATAATAACTTGCATCCATGTTATTCGAATCTTTTAAGTCGCGGTTCTGAAAATAGCGATCCTTAAAATAACCAGATTTCGGATGCCATGTGCAAACATTCAATGGAAAACCCATGGCAACCAATGAATCTTTATTCGATGGTACATTCAAATAATTCATGGCTTGTTGGCACGATTTGATATGCTCCACATAAGAAAAATCAACATCGGTATAGCCTGTTCGTTGTGTGTACCAAAGCCCTGTTACACTAAGGTAAGCCATTAACAAATATGACCACACCCTTTGTTTAACCAATGCATTGAAACAGACCACGCAACCAATGTATTGAAACACCATGATAAAAATAAGATAGCGACCAAGAATATAATTTAAAGTACAGAAAACAATGCCTACCATAAAAAACAAAAGGCAAAAAAGCAGCAAAGTTTCTTTTATAGGTCTAACTTTAAACAATTGTTTATTTTGAAAAGCTATCCTTATTTTTTTCGCATATAAAACAATTAACAAAATAGGCAATGCCAACATCATCAACCATCTGCCTTGTGCAATAAATACAAAATCATAAAACACATCCCAACGCTCTTTAATATAGTACCACTCAAACTTCATGAGACCTGTATGCAATGGATAAAAAACATAACCCCTTTGATAATATTGTATTACAAAAAAAGATGAGATTAATGCAAAAGGAATGACTGTAATAAAAACAAATGATTTTAACTTAAACCTTTGGTTGAGTATATCAATAAAGAAAATAACACAAGGTAAAATGATAGCCGATTCTTTTATAAACAAAGCCAGTACCAGCGCACAACAAAGTCCAATATAATTTTTATTTAAAAAATAATAAACAGCCATTAAGGTCGCCACCATCAAGGGCATTTCTGGCAAGACAAGCACCGACTGTGATAAAAAACAGGGTTGAATAAAAATTAAAATTGTAAAAATGGCCGCATTGATGGGCGATAATTTCAACAATAAAATGCGGTAGCCATAAATTACACCTATTAAATAAATAGAGGCCGCAAACAACCTTGCAACAATAACTTTACATCCAAATATTTTAAAAACTACACCAAACAAAAAAGGAATTAAGGTTGGATGTCCGCGCGACAATTCATCGGGTAAAGCAGAAGGCAATATCCCAGGCCCATGTTCATATAAATGAATGGCTGCACGGCTATATACACCTAACTCATCCCAAAAATAGGGCAGCGTAAATAAGTCAAAATAAAATTGTAAAAGCGAGAAGACTAGAACAAAACTCAACAAACAAAAAACTAAGTAAAGTCTTTGTTTATTTAATTTCATCTTATAAGATTTGTAGTTAAATCGATTACAGATTCCCTCTCAAATCCTGCTCTCTTTCGATGGCTTCGAACAAGGCTTTGAAATTACCAGCACCGAAAGATTTAGCACCTTTTCTTTGGATAATTTCTATGAACAAAGTAGGACGATCTTCTAATGGCTTAGTGAAGAGTTGTAACAAATAACCCTCATCATCTCTATCTACTAAAATACCTAACTCTCTTAATGGAGCGATGTCTTCTTCAATTTGACCAACGCGATCGAATAAATCGTCGTAATAAGTGCTTGGCACTCTTAAAAACTCAACCCCACGGGCCATTAATTGTTTTACAGTAGAAACGATATCTGCAGTAGCGATGGCAATGTGCTGCACACCTTCGCCTTCATAAAACTCTAAATATTCTTCGATTTGTGATTTCTTTTTACCCTCTGCTGGTTCATTGATAGGGAATTTCACATAGCCATTGCCATTGCTCATTACCTTACTCATCAATGCCGAATATTCAGTAGAAATCATTTTATCATCAAAACTCAAGATGTTTCTAAAACCCATTACATCTTCATACCATTTCACTGTTTCATTCATTCTGCCCCAACCTACATTACCAACGCAATGATCAACATACAACAATCCTACAGGCTCTGGATTGTAGGTACTCTCCCATTTTTTAAAGCCTGGCATAAAAGCACCTTTATAATTTTTACGCTCTACAAATAAGTGAACGGTTTCGCCATAGGTATAGATGCCACTTAATCGCACTTCACCTTCGGCATCGGTTAAAGTATGTGGTTCCATGTAACTCTTAGCACCTCTTTGCATGGTTTGTGCGTATGCTTCGTAGGCATCATCTACCATTAAGGCCATAACTTTTACACCATCGCCATGTTTTTTAATGTGCTCAGAAATCGGATGCTCTGATTTTAGTGGGGTAGTTAACACTAAACGGATTTTATTTTGAATTAAAACATAACTGGCACGGTCGCGAACACCGGTCTCAGGACCAGCATACGCTAAACTTTGAAAGCCAAAAGCAGTTTTATAAAAATGGGCCGCTTGCTTGGCATTGCCAACATATAGTTCAATATAATCGGTTCCACCTAAAGGTAAAAAATCCTTTACAGCTTCTGGCTTCAACTCTTTTATCAATGTATCCATGGGTTATTTTTTTTAAATTAAAATGAAGCACAAAGATATAATTCCTCCCCAAATTTTAAAATATATTTAATTTACACCCACATGCCGATAATTCTCCGTTTTATGAATATTTTTGCTTGTGTTTAGCCATTGTTTTGTCATAAATTGTAGCTTGCAAAATATTTGACACCCCCTTGCGTTAAACCAAGCAGTTGAAACAACCCATGCAGAAAAAAATCATCTTTTATTGTTTAATCCTTTTTACCCAAACCATTTGGGCGCAAAACAAACCTGTGGCCATTGGCAATTGGCGCATACACCTGAATTATCAAAATGTAAAACAAGTAGCCGAAGTGGGCAACAAATTGTATTGTGCTTCTGCTAATGGACTTTATTACTACGACAAAGAAGCGGGAGTTACCGAACGCCTCTCACCTATCAATGGGTTCAGTGGCTACCTTGTAGATGCCTTGCATACTGTAGAAAGCAAAGACCTCTTAATTATTGCCTATAGCGATGGCACTATCGAATTTGTAAAGAACACCACGGTTACAATTAACGAGGACCTTAAAAGAAAAACCATTATTGGCGACAAACGCATCAACCACATCAACAGCGTGGGTGATTTTGCATACTTCAGTACTTCTTTCGGATTACTCGAATACAACTTAACAAAAAATGAATTTCGAAATTCTTATTTGAACATTGGTCCCAATGGTGCGCAAATTGAAATACTTAGCTCTGCGGTGCTGAATGACACCATTTTTGTAAGCACTAAATTGGGCATCCTAAAAGGCTCATTGGCGGCTAATATTAATTTATCGGATTATAACAACTGGACTTTTAGCAAAACAGCCACCATACAAAGCACACATATTGCAGCTTTCAATAACCATTTGTATAGCGAGGTAGATAGCATGCTTTATACTTACAAACAAGGTACTTGGAATTTGTATGAGAACGACAGCAATTTAATCGTTACCAACATCAATGTATTTCACAACAAATTGGTGACTGGTGTTTTCGGGAAATACATTATCACAGAAGATGCGGCTTCACAAAAAACCTATACGCCTGTGAATGTGATGAACTATTGTATCCTTGCAAAAGACAATGACTATTGGCATGCCAGTCCACAATACGGTTTGGTATCCATGGGCAATGCTGGTAGTTTTTCATTTTATCCAAATGGCCCACGTTCCAAAGACAATTTCAATTTTGTGAATGCCAACGGCAAATTGTATTGCAGCGCTGGCGCTTTTTCTTCCACTACTTATGCCCCTTCGTTTAACAGCAATCGCTTTTACGCATTTGATAATTTTAATTGGCAAAATTCCGAACCGAGTGCATTAACCGATAAGCTATTCGATTATACCTACATGGCCACTAACAAAGCCAATGGTTTAATGTATGTTGCTAGTCATGGTAATGGTCTTTTACAAGTTCAAAATGGCAATGTCTTAAAAGTTTATGATACGGCCAATTCTCCTTTGCAAAAAAGGGCTGGCCTGTTTTGCATTGTTTCTGGTATAGCATTCGACAAAGGCAACAATTTATGGGTGAGTAATTTTGACATAGACAGTGCCTTGTTGCAATTTTCGAATAAAGGCGCATGGACCCGCTACAAGCTTCCTTTAAAACAATTGGGCCCAATTTCAATCGATAACAAAGGTAACAAATGGATCATCACACCGCGCTCGGGCACTAACAATGGCATGCTGTTTTTTAGTGATAAAGGCACCCCAACGAAAACCGATGATTTTACAATTTTAATTAATAACAACAAAGGGTCTGGCAACTTACCATCGAATACAATAACGGCTTTGGCCTTTTCAAAAGATGGAGAATTATTGGTGGGCACCGACCAAGGTTATGGTCGTATCCGCTCGCCCAATAATATCTTGACGGGAGGCAATTACGATTTCGAACGCATCATTGTATCGGTTGAAGCAGGCACCAATTTAGGTGGCTACTTACTGGGCAGCGAGTATATTAATTGTATTACATTAGATGGGGCCGACCGCAGATGGATAGGCACTAACAACGGTGCTTGGTTATTGGCCGAAGACGGTGAAACCATCTTACAACATTTTACCACAGAGAACTCGCCTTTGCTATCGAACAATGTCAATTCAATTGGTATTATGGATGGCACTGGCGAAGTATTTTTTGGCACAGATAGAGGCATTATTTCATATAGAAGCGATGCTTTAAATGAAAGCAAAGATTTATCTAAAATTGTGATTTATCCGAATCCAGTAAAGCCCGACTTTGATGGCGAAATTGCCATTACGGGTTTGGCAAGTAATACGCTCGTAAAAATTACTGATATCAATGGACAATTGGTTTACCAAACTACTAGCAATGGCGGTATGGCCACTTGGAATTGCAGAACTTTCGATGGCACGCGACCAGCCACTGGGGTGTATCTTGCTTTTTGTATCAATGCCGATGGTACCCAAACAGGCATGGGTAAAATATTGTTTATCAAATAAAATTAGTTTTGATTACCAAAACCAAAGGCATTGTATTAAAGACTATCAAGTATGGCGATGCATCGGCCATCACTAAAATATTTACCGAAGAATTTGGTTTGATAGGTTTTCACATTCCATCGCTTTTTAAAAACAAGGGGCGCATTAAACCCTCGCATTTACAAGCTTTAAATTGTGTTGAAATTTCTTTCAATTTAAGCAATGTAAAAAATCTCTATGCCATCAAAGATTTAACCTGTCATTTTCATTTTAGTAGCGGGCAGTTTTCGCAGCAAGCCTATTACAATGTTATTGTCGAATTGATTACGCAAAGCATCAAAGAAAACGAACACAATACGAGCTTATTTGCCTACTTATACCAACAATTAATTCCTTCTTTAAACGAACACACCGGCTTTTGGCAATTGCCCACCGCCATGCTACAAATTTTGTATCACTATGGTTGTGCACCCAATACCGATGGGTATGAGAACAACCATGTATTGGATTTACAAAATGGCATATTTTCTGAATCATTTTTAGAAGCCTATTATACTGCAACGCCTGCTGTAAGCCATGTCATCTATAATATTTTGGCCCATGGCTCCGAACAGCTACAACAAGATGGTACCCTGAGACACCAAACTATAGAATCACTGATTGATTATTTCCGATTACATATCAACGAATCCTTCGACCTAAAAAGCAGAGAAGTTTTGTGGCAAGTAATGAAAGGATAATTCAATTTGATAATGTGATAATTTGATAATGCTTTTAATTGTTTTTTAATGGCATTAATGAACTCATGGTTATACGAATTAACCTTGTGCTGAATACCCCTACCAATAATTAAAACGACAAACTTTTAGCTCCGAAGGAGCGAAATCTTAGTAACACGTAAAAACATACCACTCGGTATGTAAAATCAAGTCCACTGCCTATAAGAGTATATCGAAGCAACAAAGCGCTTCCATTCCACAACCTCCATCGCAAGCATACTGCCGACTGCCTACTGCTTACTGCCTACTGCCTATAATAGTATATCGAAGCAACCAAGCGCTACCCAACCACAACCCAATTCGCAAGCTGCTACTGCCGACTGCCTCCTGCTTACTGCCTATAATAGTATATCGAAGCAACCAAGCGCTACCCAACCACAACCCAATTCGCAAGCTGCTACTGCCGACTGCTTACTGCCTACTGCCTACTTTTGAATGCTACGCATTCAAAAGTCTCTCCACATGCTCAACCATTTCAACAGAACCAATGATTAAAGGCGTGCGTTGGTGTAAGTTTTCTGGCTGTATTTCCATGATTCTTTGAGAACCTGTGGTGGCTTTACCACCTGCTTGCTCAACCAAAAAGGCCATTGGATTGCACTCATATAGTAAACGCAGTTTACCATTTGGCGCTTTAGCGGTAGCAGGATATAAATAGATACCACCTTTTAATAAGTTTCTATGAAAATCTGCGATTAAGGAACCAATGTACCTAGCAGAGTATGGACGTTTCTCTTCTTTGTTATTGCCTTTGCACCAGTTTACATACTCAATAACACCTGGGTGAAATTCATTTAAATTACCTTCGTTCACAGAGAAAATACTGCCATTCGAAGGGGTTTTAATTTCAGGATGTGATAAGCAAAACTCCATGATAGAATCATCGAGTGTAAAGCCATTCACGCCACTGCCCGTTGTGTAAACAAGCATGGTAGCGGTACCATAAATAACATAACCTGCAGCCACTTGATGCACGCCTGCTTGCATGATATCTTCGTTGTCTACTGGTTTATCGGGTGACAATCTTTTATAAATAGAGAAAATAGAACCGATAGAGGCATTCACATCGATGTTCGATGAACCATCTAATGGGTCGATGGCTAAAATATATTTTGCATTTGCACCATTCGGGCACCAATGAATATCATCGTCTTCTTCTGAAACCACACAAATACAATCGCCACTTAGGTCCATTAAACGTTTGAACACATCGTTGCTGATCACATCTAATTTCTTTTGCTCTTCGCCTTGCACATTGGTTTCACCAAAATTACCCAAGATATCAATTAAACCAGCCTTGCGCACATCTCTGTTAATCATTTTGGCGGCCAACTGTATATCTCTAAAAATGCGCGACAAACTGCCCTTTACAAATGGGAATTGATTTTGTTGGTCGGCAATGAATTGGTTCAGGGTGATGATTGTATTTTTTTGCATATGTTATTAATTTATTTGCTTTAATTACTTTTGCAAAAATACGCAAAAGAATGAAAGTCTTTAAATTTGGTGGCGCATCTGTGAAAGATGCTGATGCAGTAAGGAATGTAGGACATATTATTGCCCAATATACTGGTGAAAAACTATTGGTTATTATTTCGGCAATGGGTAAAAACACCAACAAATTGGAAGAATTGGTAGAAGCTTTTTGGAAAAACGAAACCGAAAAAAAGCAACAAATCATCCAAGAACTCAAAGATTTTCATTTTAAAATAGCCAATGATTTAATTGCCGACCCTAAGCACCATATTTTTTCTGACCTAGAAGATTTATTAATGGAGTTGGAATGTGTAGTTGAAAAAAAATACAACAATGTAAGTTATGATGAAATTTACGATGGCATTATTTGTTATGGTGAATTACTATCAACAAAAATTGTATGCGATTACTTACAAAGCATAGATACCAAAATTAAATGGGTAGATGCGCGCAACTTTATTCAAACCGATAGCAACTTTAGAGAAGGGCGTGTGAAGTGGACCGAAACCGAAGAAACCGTTAAGCGCATTTTAAAACCTTATATTGACAGAAGCATAGTGATTACCCAAGGTTTTATTGGTAGAGACGAGCATAACAACACCACTACACTAGGCAGAGAAGGATCGGATTACAGTGCTGCTATATTTGCTTATTGCCTCGATGCACAAGATGTAACCATTTGGAAAGATGTAGCGGGTGTGATGAATGCCGACCCTAAACAATTTGCAGAGGCTGTAAAATTAGAGGCCATTAATTACAACCAAGCCATTGAGTTGGCCTATTATGGCGCTTCGGTCATTCACCCTAAAACCATTCAACCCTTAAAAAGTAAAAACATTCAATTGAATGTAAATTCCTTTATAAATATTTCAGCCATTGGCACTGCAGTAAATAATACCGCTCCTGCCCTCACCAACGAGTGCTACATCATCAAAGACAAACAAACTTTATTATCTATCTCAACAAAGAACTATTCCTTTATTGCCGAAGATAATTTGAGTGCCATATTCGATGCTTTTGCCAAATTCAAAGTACGTATTAATGTGATGCAAAATTCGGCCATTAGCTTCTCCGCTTGTTGCGACACCAAAGAAGATAAGATCAATGAAATGATCCAAGCACTGGCCGATGAATACAGCATTGAACAACAAACCGATTGTACTTTGTTAACCATTTACAACGCCAAAAAAGAGAACGCCATTCCTAGTTTTTTAAACACTAAAAAAGTGATGTTGAACCAGGAATTAGGCATAGCCCGTCAACTGGTATTGGCTTAATTTTTTTTAGCTTAATTTTACAAACACAATTCCCCATGTCAAACAACGATATTCTTAAAAAACTGCGTGTGGCTTTGCACTTGCGCAACGACCAAATAGTAGAGATTCTAAAACTTGTAGATTTTAAAATTACGACCAGCGAATTAGGCGCATTTTTTCGGGCCGACGACCATCCCAATTTCAAACCTTTAGGCGATCAAATATTGCGCAATTTTTTAAATGGCCTAATCATCCACATGCGTGGTCCTTTAGACAAACCTAAAGAGAATGAATCAATTTGATGATTTGATGATTTGATGATTTGATGATGATTTTGTCTCACTGAGCTTGTCGAAGTGTGGTAATATATTAAAACTTTTAATTGTTTTTTAACAACATTAATGAAACTTCGTTATAATGTTTAATCCCAATATTCAAATAGATTTGTAGTGCATGCAAAATTTTAATGGTCCCGACCCTA
>CANFUB010000042.1 GCA_947450015.1 Bacteroidota bacterium
AAAATTTAAGCCTATAATTATTGCAGTATATATTTTACTCAAGAATACTGAATTGATATTTTGTTTAAAAGGTAATTTAAGTTGTTTCATTAGTCAAATCGACGCGTTAATTGTAGGTAAAACTGAGTAAGAGTGATTCTTGCGAATTCTTAAAAGTAATTTGGCAAAAACCTAAATCGGTTTCTGAATTCAGGCTCAAACGACCACTTATAGCAACTAATATGGCATTGTAATTTATGTGACTGCATCTAACCATCACTTCATTATATTTATCAAAAATTAAATTCGAATTGTATGGAATAATACGACAGACCTTAGGCGCTACCTTTTGAGGTTTCATGAGAACATCAATAAAATTGCCATTCGCATCTTCAAAACGAATTTGTGTGTAGGTGGTGAATTTTGAAACGACTTGTTTATTTATTTGAAATAGATTTAAAGCATTGTTGTCATCATATCCAATTCTTGATGTATTACATTGACTTTTTTTATACGTTGAATCGAATACAACATTTGTAGGAAGGTATCTTAAATCAAGTGGCTCAGGAAGATCGTTTTCAATCGTTTGACAAGCCATTAGACACAACAATCCAATAAATACTATTTTTTTAAAAGCCATAATGTATACCTATATTAAATCTTAAAGAATTATTTCTAACATGCGAGTTTCTCATACAACGGTATAAAAAGACGTCTCTATAATAATAATCTGGACCATGCACATTACCGGTCCATAACACAGTATTAATGTTAAAATTAAGCAGATAGTCAATGCTAAAATTTTTATATAAATGCCTTGAGGAACCAATGCCAATTTGAACATTTACAAAATCAAGATGATTAATTGAATAATTAGCCAAATAAAGGTTTGGTACAATGGCGTTTGAATCATTTTTAAAATACATTCCGTCATCCCCAGGCAATTGGTTAAGCCGAGCAAAACCACATTTAGCTTCAATAAATGCACCATAAGGTGCTAATGCTCCCTTTGACAAAAAATATCTCCTAAAACCAAAGCTAAACATATTGGCCCTATAGTATGCATCACCCTGAGGTGTTAATCTTTCTGTGGTAACACTTTTTGGATTGAAGCTATCAACAGAAGAAAGTTTGAACCGAGGTTCATTGTCAGGATAACGGTACTTGATTAAATTTTTTGAAAAAGCATAATCTAAAACAATAGAAAATCTTCTGTTTAAGACCCTTTGATACACAAATCTATGCTGTGCTCCATTCAAAGTAAACATATTTGGATGAATTAAGCCATGAGAATAACCAATGGTATTGTAATGGTTAAAGCCATAGCCACTTTGACCATTAATATTTTTTTGTAGAATAAGAATAAACATTATTGCAAGAAATACTTTTAAAGAAACGCTATGCTTATATTTCTCTTTGACGTCAATTAATTTAGTCTTCTGCATTCAATAAGATTGTGTACAATTATATTAAATATATTTTTAATAAGCTAATTATCATTAATAATGATGGTGATCATTGTCATTCTTAAAAGAATATAAATACTTTTGCAAATACTGTATGACAAAAGAAGAATGGTTATTAGCAATTTCAATCCCAGTGTATTTGGTGTTTATTGTGACTGAAATCGTTATTGGGATTAAACAACGCAAAGAACTCTACGATTGGAAGGATAGTGCCATCTCTATTTGGTTGGGCATAGCTGGTGCTTTGCTTGATATCACCATTAAAATTGCAACCTTTGGTGTTTTGGATTGGTGCAACCACCATGCCATCTACAAACCCGATTTACTTACCTACTACCCTGTGCTCGCTTGGTTTTTGGTTTTTATTGGTCAAGACTTTTGTTTCTATTGGCTCCACCGTTCAGAACATTATAGCCGCATTCTTTGGGCCGTTCACAGCAATCACCACAGCAGCGAAAAATACAATTTCACAGTGGCTTTGCGCTCTTCGGTACTACAACCATTGTACCGATTCATGTTCTATATACCTGTTGCTTTTTTAGGCTTCGATGGATTAACCATCATGTTTATGTATGCCGTAAATCAATTTTACCAATTCTTTTTGCATACCGAAACCATTCCTAAATTACCCAATTGGTATGAAGCCATTTTTGTTACACCATCACACCACCGTGTGCACCATGCGAGTAATGTGGCCTACTTAGATAAAAACATGGGACAAGTATTAATTATTTGGGACAAGCTTTTTGGTACCTTCGAAAAAGAAACCGAAGCTCCTCGTTACGGGCTTACTAGCAACATTAAAACTTACCATCCATTGAAAGTTATTTTTCACGAATGGGTAAAAATTTTTAAAGACATCAATAAACCAGGACCATTTATTAATAAATTCAAATACCTCTTTATGCCACCTGGTTGGAGTCCTGATGGGAGCACCAAGACAAGTGCTCAATTGCGTTTAATGGATAAACAAACCGATTAACTAATTAAACAATTTGTAGGCCAATATTATCGACAAGCCATGTATTAACATGGTGCCATCTAAATACAAATCGTAATAAAGTGAATGTTTTTTTATGCTTTTATTGTTAATTATTACGCCTAAAATAATTAAAGTAAGGCATGCGCTTGGCATCATATACAATTGATTAAAATGAAGACAAAATAAAACTGAACACATAAAAAAAATGACCATACAAGCATTTGACAATTTTAAAGTTTTAACTTCACCTAGTCGCAAAGGAAGGGTTAGTAACCCCTGACTTGCATCGGCTTGCATATCTCTAATATCAAATAACAACGCCAAGGCACCAATGAATGCAAGTCTTTGGAATAATAACAATACAATGATCCACCATTGGTAATTTTGTTGAAGTTGGAAAACAGGAATTAAAGCAGTGGAAATGCCCCAAATCAAAACGATTAAAACTATTTTAAGAAATGGTATGCGTCTTAAATTTAAGTTATAGTGCTTGATTCTTAAAAAAGGCAAGGCATAAAACAATGCTAAAAGCATTAATGGTAAAATGTATAAAAAGGTATTTTTATCAATAAAAAAAAAGACCATAATTAAGCCAACAAATGCGATGGCAAAAGTACCATAAAATATAATTTGATGTCGGTTCACCCATTGATCGCTGGCATGTTCGAGTGGCATTTTATAAAATTGTAAAACCACCAAACGTGTTAAATTATAAACTAAAAAAGTAGCAAAAAACACCATTAATAAATATGGTTTAAAACCAAAACCTTGGCCCATTTGCACTTGTGTTGCGAGGGTCAAAACAAGCGCAGCGAAAGCGATCAATAGTTTTGATTGAATTAGGAAAACTCCCAATTGTCGCATTGGATTAGTGTGTAAATTTATAATGGGTATGGCTAAACCCATTGTCCATATAAAATTGATGGGCTTTGATGCGATTCATATTAGAAGTAACTTCGAGCGACTTACAATTTTTTCTTTCTAGCATCTTTTTTAATTCTATTAGCAAGGCTTTTCCAACACCTCTACTTCTGAAAGACTGATCGACATACATTTCATGAATTTCAAAGACCATGCCTTCGTGGTGTAAAAGAAGTTGACCATGGCAACTTAAAAAACCAATGGCAACCGAGTCGACAATGGCTATTAAATATATATTGGTATCTGAAGAAATATTTTTCTGATAGATTGATTTGAAAACCACCCTGTCTAAATTGCAATTTTCTAATGCACAGACCATGGCATAAATATCTAAAATATCCTCCGATCGAACCAATCGGATGGTTAAATGATCAACAGACATAAGCCTAAATTATTTAGCTGGCGCAGTGCTCATGGTCACTACATATTGTAGGATTGATGCTTGTTTGGCACTATCAATGGCCATCATTGGTGATTTCTTGTTGGCCATTGCCACCATTTTTGGCACCATGGCACGCCAAGTGGCTTCTGACTTTGCCTTAGGACTAATTAAGCCATGGCAGCTTTGACAATGGGTTTCATAATGCAATTTACCCGCATTTAGAGAAGCAACTGTAAGACCAGGAAATTTTGTTGCACCTCTATCAGCATCGGCTTGAGATAAAGACATCATTTTTGAACCGCAGGCAGCCAAAAGCAAAATCATGGCTGCAATTGTTAAAGACTTCATATACTTAATATTTTATTTTCGAAATTAAACTAAAAAACACGCTTTGATAGCACAAATTATAAACAATTGCAATCACCCTTGAGGGGCATGAAGTGTATAAACTGCAGAATCTAGAAATTGCCCATTGTAAAGATAATTTTCTTTGAAATAAGCTTCTCTTACAAAATTAAATTTTTCTAAGATTTGTATCGATGCCACATTGTGAGGATTCACCTGTGCTTCGAGGGTATGACAATGCATAACATGGAAACCATATTGAATTACCACTTCTAAAACCTCTTGCATGTAACCCTTACGCCAATGGTCAGGGTGAATCATATACCCCAATTCCGCCCTGTAGTGGGGCTTATCTAATCGGTGGTAAGCAATGGTGCCAATTAATTCCCCACTTGTTTTCAATTCAATCCCCCAAATAATACAATCAGACTTTAAGAAGCCCGCATTTAAAAAAGCAATATGTTCTCTTGCCTCCATTACAGAACGCATGGGGTCGCGATCGAGGTATTGTATGGTGCGAATATCCGATCGCAAAAACAAAATGGTGTCGGCATCCTCCAAAGTTAATGCCCTTAAAATGATGCGCGGAGTTTCGAGCATTGGAAATATTGTTGAATCGAGTTGCAGCATAAGAGCCCTCAAATTTAACAGGATTCACAAGACATAAACAACCTGCGATTTTATTTTACGCCAATTGTATCCTTTGATTGAATAAACCTGAATAGGCTTGAATCCCCAACACATAATAATCCGTATTCAAATCTTAACAATTAAACCCGGTCTTGGCATCATAGGCCTGAACAGCTTTCACCAATCGGCAAGGTAAATCAACTTGCGCAATGCTATTAAATTTATTTTTGAATCACTAATTGCGATTGAAAGCTTTGAATACCATTGTTCGCTATGAGTGTGTAAATGCCATTGTTTAATGCCGAACAATCATAAACATGATTAGTATTGATAGGCAGTTCGGAAATTCTTCCTAAAGCATCCATCAAGTATAAATGGGTATAATCAAAATCACATTTCAATTGAAAACTATTCACAACTGGGTTAGGCCATATTGTAACATCCTTAAATTTTGAAAGTGAATGTATAGCGCTTGATGTTGATACAACCTTTACTTGGGCACACGCTTTGTTGTTGAAGAAATTTTGATCAGAAATCGATTTTGAAGCACGGTTTAAAGGTTTAAAAAACAAACAAAAATCAATGGTTTGATTGTCGAATGAATTAGCGAACACGAAAGGCATGTCAAGTAAAAATGAGTCGTTAACCTTGAAAGCACCAACTCGCACAGTTTTGAAATTTTCTAATCGACTAGCATTTACAAAATTTAAAGAGTCGCCATCAATCAATACATACATGGCTAGTGAATCATTTGCAGAAAACGCATCGGGACCCGTGTTATAAACAGTGGCTTTTAACCGAAAACTTTGCATTGATTGCTGGGTTGACTTGTTCAATGGATTTTTTAATTGAACATTTAAATCTGAAATGGTTTGTGAATAGCCTACATTAATGAAGAGGCTTACTAAAAATAGAAGGTAATTTTTGTTGAACATATAATTGAATAATTGGTAATTTTAACATAATAACTTGTTAGACAAACCTATAAAATTTTTAGGAATAAAAAAAATTAGATATTAAATTGAGTTTCTATTAAACAAATAGAATCCATAATATTGCCATCAAATAGAATTACCATGCATCCTAACAAACGCCTATTTCTTTTAGAAATGGCACACATTCCACTATGGCTCATTAAAGACTTATGTTGGCTCATGACTTGGCGAACAACAGGCATCATAATGGCTGTCCCAACTGTTACAGTGGCCATCGTATTGGCCTTGCTCACCAAAAAGGATAGCACAAGATTTTTACCCAATGTATCCATAGCCTTTTGGATCATAGCCAATGCCAATTGGATGGTGGCCGAATTTTTCGAATTACCCATTCGGTTTTTTAGCATTGTGCCATTTACTGCAGGCATTCTTGTTTTTATGGTGTACCTTTACAAACAACAACAAAATGGATGGGATATGAACGACGGTTCAAAAGAAAATTAGAATTCCTAATTTTGTAAAATATTTTAAACATTTCTGCGTTTACCAACTATTCAAAACTTTATGGAATTAAAAAAAATACTCTGCTTTGCTTTCTTATTATCGCTTTTCTCTCTGAATGCCCAAGTTATTGTTAACAGCGAAACCAACGTTAGTTTGCTTAACAACGACTCATTGTGGAGAACCATGAAATCGAAAAAAACCTTGGTGCGCATTAATTACCAAACAGGTGAAACCAGTTTAAAAGTAAACCTAAATAGCTTTGCAGTTGATGATACCCTATGGATGCCTTTATTAAAACAAAGTAAAACAGATTTTTATCTGACCTTTAATGTGAGCCATGAAACCTTAAATCTACTGACCAAAGACAATAAGGTATACACCTTCGAAGCCCCAGGCATGTTGTTTTTCAACGGCCATTTTCACAGTGTAACTGTTAAACATTCCTTTTATAATAAAAATGGTAACACAGCAGATTTAGCGAACAATAAAATATTCGTAAGTATTAGTTGTACCTTTAATCCACTCGATTTTCAAATGGACTGGCCGCAATTAAATACCAAAGAACCCATACAATTTTGGCTCAACAAGCAGTCGATTAATTTTTTCAATGTGGAATAAGCACTTGTAACAAGGGGTTAGTGACTTCTAAATTTTTCAAAAAGTGTTAACTAATTGCTTAAATCTAATTGGTGAGTAAAGACTAACTCAATTTCCAATTCCCTATTTTCGCCTGAAATGTTTTAATATGAAAAAAATATTTCTACCACTCTTTATATTGCCATTGTTAGCCATGGCGCAAACTTTTAATTACACAGATTATTGGAAAACAAGAAAACCCAATGAAGCATACTGGCAACAAGATGTACACTATGAAATAGACGCTGTTATTAACGACGAAAAGGATGAAATAACAGGTGTAGAAACCTTGGAATATTATAACAATAGTCCAGATGTGCTAACCACAGTTTATTTTCACTTATATCAAAATGCATTTCAACCAGGTAGCTACGCGCACGCTTTAGAAGTTGCCAACGACCAAACAACTGAGTTTGGAAAATATGAGGGTCAAAAAATGGGAACCCTTATCGATGAGTTTAAAATTGGTGGTGAAATTGTGCGTTTTAAAATTGACAATACCATTCTCATCGCTGAACTTAAAACACCATTGAAACCAAATAGCAGCATAACAATTAATATTAAATTTAGAACTTACTGGGACAATGGCAGCATGCGCAGAAGATTCAAAACCTTTAAGCCCGATGGTGTGAACAAACACTTTGACGGGGTGCATTGGTATCCTCGCATTTGTGTCTACGACCGTAAATTTGGATGGGAAACCGACCAACATTTAGGCAAAGAATTTTATGGCGACTATGGCGTCTTTGACGTTAAATTAACCTTCCCTTCAAATTATGTTGTTGAAGCTACTGGTGCCATTCAAAATGAAGAAGAGGTATTGCCTACTGAATTAAGAAAGGCCATTGATATAAACAATTACTCTACTATTATAAAAGACGAAAACGGCAAAACCCATATAAAACCAACCTCTTATCAATATACCATTAAACGCGAAGGCACTAAGACTTGGCGTTACCATGCCGAGAATGTTCATGATTTTGCATTTACAGCTGATCCAACTTATCGCATAGGCGAAGTGGTATGGAACGGCATTCGTTGTATTGCTTTGGCCCAAGAAAAAAATGCACCTGAGTGGCGACCAACTGCCCAATTTGTTGCCAACGTAGTAAGTGTTTACAGCAATGATATTGGCATGTATGGTTATCCTAAAATTGTGGCAGCCGATGCGCGCGATGGTATGGAATACCCGATGCTAACCTTAGATGGCGGCAATTGGCCCGGTCACCAATATGTAATCGCACATGAGATTGGACACAATTGGTTTTTCGGCATGATAGGCAACAACGAAACCTACCGCGCCATGCTCGATGAAGGCTTTACACAATTCTTAACATCATGGAGTATTAAAAAAATAAATGGCATTCCTATGCATGCCAACACCTATGACGAAGGGAGTATTTACAATGGTTATTTGAATGATGCCATTAATAAAAATGATGCCTTCTTAAACACCCATAGCGATGATTTTAATTCTGCATTGGGTCATGGTGGTGGCTATCGCCATGTGTATTACAAAACTGCTACGATGCTTTATAATTTACAGTATGTTTTAGGTGATGAATTATTCCTCAAAGCCATGAAGCATTATTTCAATCAGTGGAAATTTGCACACCCCTATCCAGAAGATTTCAGACAATCCATTATCAATTACACGCATGTTGATTTGAATTGGTACTTCGACCAGTGGATGGAGACTACCAAATCGATTGACTATGAAATTAAAAAAATCAAAACAATTAAACAAACCAAGGAAGGTAAATACCAATACGCCATAACCTTTTCGCGCAATGGTGAAATGCAAATGCCATTGGATATCACTGTCACAGATAAGACTGGTAAAAAATATGAGTACTTAATTCCCAATACTTATTTTGCTAAAAATGATGGTAGAACGGTCTTAAAAACTTGGAAAGGATGGGGTTTATTAAATCCTACTTACACCGATACGATTACTATCGACCACAAAATAAAATTGGTGGCCATTGATACCACACTTCGTTTAGCAGACATCTACAGAGTAGACAATATCAAATCAAAAAATGGTTGTTCTAAATTGCCGATGAAATTGGTGAATGATAAAAACATTCAACAACCCATTAGCTTTAATAAAAGAGTGTTTACCTTTAGTCCGAATATTTGGTTCAATGCTGTCGATGGATTTAAAGATGGCATTAATTTCCATAGCGACTATGCGCGTGTTAAAAATGTGCTCGACTTCACTTTCTTCATCAATACTGGAATAGGTGCTGAGCAGAAATATAAAATCGCAAAGCAACGCGACTTGTTTAGCTATCGCATTAAATACAATACCTTGGTTGGTAAATACGCTAATTTTCATTTAGAGTCGCGTTGGCTAGATGGCATAACTTTTAACCAAGTAGGGTTAGAAAAAAGTTTTGGCAAAAACACTTTCAACTTTTATTTCAAATCAATAGGCATGGCAAAAGGCCGACAAATTTATTGGCCATATGCCGATTCAAGTACTAGAGGTGGTAAACTTAACAATACATTGAACATTGATTATACAAGAAAATACAGCTACAAACATGGCAACGGTGTTATCAATTCTGGTTTAAGAGGCAGCACCTTAACCAAAGACTATGGTTATGGTTCAATCAAATTAGAAGTGATTAATAACAATAAGTTTGGCCAATTCGAAGTGAAGACCCGTTTCTTTGCCCAAGCAATAACAGGAATCAACATTGCCGATGAATCGATTTTAAATTTAGCAGGCGCCAACATGGAGCAACTCTTAGAAAGTAAATTTACGCGAAGCAGAGGCTTTATACCAGAAGAATGGCTTGGATATGGCGTAACAACCAATCATTTTCAAGCAGGTGGCGGCTTAAATTTAAGAGGCTATGCCGGCTATTTAGCGCCAGTTGAGAATGGTAATTCAGTAGCGCCAATGTATAAAGGCACCCATGGTACTTCGGCTAGTGTTGAAATCGACTTCGACCAATACTTTAATTTAAAACCGAAGTGGACCCGCAATTGGTTAAAAATAGATGCATATGCTTTTGGAGATGCTGGCATACTGATGGAAAACAGAACTGCTATTAATGGCAAGCGCCTCTACTCACCAATAAGAATGGATGCTGGTTTTGGTACTGCCATGAATGTTTACCGTTGGGGCAAACGCACCTTAATAAAACCTTTTACCTTAAGATTTGATATGCCATTGTTTTTGAACACCACACCTTATGCTGATAAAAACTATTTACAAATGCGTTGGTTATTTGGAATAGGTAGAAGTTTCTAAATTCAAAAACATGAAAAGCAAAAAAATAAAAATTCTGATTCTCTTGGGTTTTGTTACGCTCTTTATAGGGTCAGCACTAACAATGTATTTCAAATATGTATACAAACAACCGCGTATCAAAATCATTGCACCTAGAACAGAATACGACCCTATCAAAGTAGACAGTGCTTTGAGAAGTCAAAAAGGTTATAAACGTTAATACGTTTGCTTCCACTAACATAACTTATGAAAATTCAATTTTATTTATTAACTTTGAATTAATTACGTTATGAAAAAAAATAATCAAATCTTAATTGCCTTTTTATCGATTGCTATAATGTTTGCCTTCAATGCTTGTGAAAGAGAAGCCGAACACCACGATTTAAGTACGACAGACATCAACTTGGTGATTAATTCGCCCACAGACACACAAGAATTTGAAGCTGAGGATACCGTATTTATCAATGCCACCATCGATGCGCCTAGCGAAATGCATGGCTACGAAGTGCATTTAATGCGTTTGGCAGATACTGTAGAAGTTTTATCTAAGGATGTCGACTTACACACTAATCATTTTACAATTAAAGAAACCTATATCAATCCAGGCCTTATCCATTCTGACATGGAATTAGAAATTAAAGCTAAGATTGATCACAACGGAAAATCCACAAGTAAGAAAGTGCATTTCCATTGCCATCAAAAATAAAATAACCAAGAAAAAGGTAACACCTCCATTCAACAAATGGAGGTGTTTTTATTTAAAGTGATTCCAAAAATTTCAACAAGGCCTTTCTTTCTGAAAGTGATAAATTTCTGAATTTTATGTTGCTATTTTCAGCCTCTCCTCCATGCCATAAGATAGCCTCTTCTAAATTCCTTGCTCTGCCATCGTGCAAAAAATATTCGTGACCATTGATTTTTTTAGTTAATCCAATGCCCCACAAAGCGGGTGTCCGCCATTCGTAGCCATCGGCTAAAAACTCTGGTCTATTATCTGCCAAACCACTGCCCATATTATGCAATAACAAATCTGTATATGGAAATATTTTTTGATTCGAACGCGAAGGAAAAGTTACATCTACTTTGGTGCGTTGCTCGGGCACATGGCAAGCTGCACATTGAATAGCGTTAAATATTTTTTTACCATTTAAAACTTCTGCATCATATGCATTTCTTCGCGCTGGAACGCCCAAAGTTTGCATGTAAAAGGCTACTGCATGCAAGATAGAATCTGAAACTTCATACTCGTCGTTTAAACCATCGTATTGTGGTTGACCAAAACTACTTTCAAGTGGAAATACAAAACTGGTGATGCCCATGTCTTCATTATAGGCCCCTGCAGATTGTTGTAGTAAACTTGGTTGACCAGCTTTCCAACCGAAGCGCCCCAGTCGGTATGAATTGGTTAAAACATCATATACTACATTGTATTTACCACTAATACCGTCTCCATCTTTATCGTTCTCATCGGCTCTGTTCATGATATCAGCATCACTAATCGCTTCGAGCAGTCCCAATCCAAAAACTTGTGGGGCAATTCTAGGTGATAACATGACATTGCTAGGCAAAGTAGTATAGTTATTTTTAATGGTGTAAAACGGCTGGCGCAACGCATACTTTGAACCATCTGCATATTGACCAAACACAGCCATGTATTGTATATCAATATCACCTTCTGCTAATTTACCTGCTATGGCGCGTGGATGAAATTGACCACCAAAACCAGGCACTGGGTTAGGTCCACCATGTGGATTGGCACCAGGTATACTAATGCGAAACAACATACTGCTCAACTTTTCGCCAGCTACAGGCGGCTTACCTCTGCCATCATTTACATGACAACCGCTACAAGAGACATTGTTATAAATGGGTCCTAGGCCCGCGTTTAAAGGTGCTGGCGCTGTAACAAATACTGCATCAAAAGCCGCATCTCCAATTTCATGATTTTCTTCTTCGCGCTCAGTCAGTCCATTAAAAATATGATCGAAGCCACTATTGGTTACATCAAAAAAAGTTTGCTTACCTCCCGATAACCATTCCGCATCTTTTTCAATGTATACCTCATCTGCCTTTCTACAAGCATAAAAAAACAAAAGCGATCCAATGAATAATATGGCAAATAGTTTTTGTTTTATCATGATTTAATATGAAGTTGTATTAAAGGTAATAAATTTGTTTCCAATTCATTTTTCAGGTCATTTATTGCATCGATTGCATTTTGAACTTGTATAGGTTGTAAATGAATGGCTTCACCAAAAGGCATTGTAATATTGTTGAGTGCCGCAATTGCACTCGCATGTTTATGTTTGATGGCCCCATCCAAACTTAGGTTGTACTGACGAACAAAATCTTCTAGTCCTTTACCATCTGCTTTGGTATTTTTAGACTGATAGGCATATAAAACCCCATTGATATTATTGGTAAAATCTGTTAAAGAATTTTTAGCAAAAGGTGATTCTTCTTTTGTAGAATCTAAGGTAATAAACACCTCTCCTATTTTACCATTGGCTACTTCATCACAAATGCCCACCATGGCATTGGCTATTTCTTCGAATGCTGCCTTTTTAGTTGTATAAAGTGAACTGCCATTTCCAGCACTTGAAAATACAGTATAAAAATTGCCCCCATTAATATCCCAATCAGACTTCAAGGAACTTGTTAATGTTTTTAAATTTTCTGACAAAGCAACTAAAAATTCCAATTGGCGAGGATTGAATTGTGTATATTGTTTGCTTGCTCCTCTACCGAACAATAAATATTCGATGGGATGAAAACCTCTCAATGATTCTTCAAGTTGTTCGATGTAAATTTGATTGAATACAACATTGCTTTTTAGTATAGAATCTAAACGATTGAAATCAATGGGCCAAGTATCGATGCGTGGGTCGATACTATTGGTTGAAACAGGTCCAAATAAGGATGCCTCCGACTGTTCCCAAATGGCACGTGTCGCTTTCCAATCGCCTTGACATTTTTCAAGACCTGCCTTCGTTGGCGCCATGGAGAATGCTAATATATCTGTATGTAATTGATCGCTTGCCAATGCCAATTCGGTATAACTATATAAACTAATATTGGTTGAATAATCGATTAAAATTGCTTGGGTGATGTCTGGAATTGGTTCCGTTGTTTTTTGTTTACAAGCAGTTAAAAGTGCAACAAGAAACAAAGCCATGAATAAAAATTTAAAAAATGATTTCATTGTTTATTTCAAAAATATAGTGATGGTATTTTCTTTTAATTCTGTGCGGTAAGATTTTAAATTTACGGTGGCAGGTTCAATTTTCACTTTTCCACTAAAATCGAATTTACTACCATGAGAAGGACAGAAAATTTCTTTGTTATTAGCAAATACAGGATTATCATAATGTGTGCATTGCATAAGGATAGCCGTATAATGTGCATCATCGGTTTTATTAACTAAAACATCATAACTCAACCCACTACTGCGTACAATAATGAACGACTTATTGACTTCAAAATCTGCAGTCGAGACAGTTAATGTATCATTGCTAATTTCTTTTTTAACAATTTTACCTGTGGCACAACTTTCG
>CANFUB010000043.1 GCA_947450015.1 Bacteroidota bacterium
ATGAATAAGGGTTTAAATAAGGCCACAGGAGAGTATGTTTGGTTTTTAAATGCTGGCGACTATAGTTATAGTGAAGAAAGTGTTAGTACGCTCTTAAAAAGCCTTGAAACTGGACCAGATGCAGTATATGGAGAAACCATGCTAGTAGATGAGAATGGCCATAATATTGGTACGAGATCTGAAAAAACGACCAGGATTTTACCCCAAAATTTATCATGGACTTCATTTAAGCAAGGTATGAATGTTGGTCACCAAGCCTTTATAATTAAAAGATCCCTTGCACTTCAATATGATTTAAAATGGAAGCATGTTTCCGATA
The DNA here is from genome assembly GCA_947450015.1 of Bacteroidota bacterium. Classification (GTDB taxonomy): domain Bacteria; phylum Bacteroidota; class Bacteroidia; order NS11-12g; family UBA955; genus JABMMZ01. The sequence goes on from CANFUB010000043.1 coordinate 320, forward strand.
TCGATTGGATGATAAGGTGCCTAAAGAAATGTAAAACAGTGATAAATCTTAACATTGTTTTAGTTAATTTTACCCTCGAAGGACATTCAACAATTCATAGAAAGGAAAGTAATAAAGAGCGATTTAAAGTGCTGCAATTACACTATGGTTGGGCATCCAATATCTGGAACCATTTCTTAATTAGTTTAAGATTCCTTTTTAAATAGTTGCGTAAATTCAAGTTTAGTCCTATTGGACTAAATTTATTATTTTTGCCATATTGAAAACCAGAGAACTTATATTGACTAAAAGTCTGGAAATGTTTAATAAAACAGGCATTCAATCAGTTTCTTTGAGAGATATCGCTAAGGCTTTAGATATTAGTTATGGCAACCTTACATATCATTATCCCAATAAGGAAAACATCATCACATGGCTTTGTGTGCAAATGATGGAGGAGCTTGAGGAAGCCAATAAAGTAGTAAGAAGTGGCGCCAACGCTTTAGAAACAATACTAAAATCGCCAGTTGCAACTTTTGATGTGCTTTATAAGTATCTTTTTTTATTTCAAAATTCTGTTGAAATTACAAGGAATTTTCCAAGCATTGCTTTAATGTTAAAGCAAATTATCAGTTCTGGCAAAGCCGACCATTTTAATTTAATTAATGAATTAAAGGAACAGGGACTTTTTAGATTAGATATTGGGGAATCTGAAATCAATTATTTATTAGATATACAAGCCGATCTAAAAAACATGTTCTTTGTTAATTTGGCGGATAAGGAAAAAGCCCAATTATTGAAGACAGATTATATCAATTATGTAAATGGATTATTCTATCCATATTTAACACCAAAAGGTCTAAGACTCTCTGAAAATAAGCAAATTTAAACAGCTACTGGCGCTTTAATAGCCGGCCAAGGATCATAATTTACCAATTCGAAGTCCTCGAATTTAAAATCAAAAATAGAATCAGCATCACTGTTTATTTTCATTGTTGGATATGGTTTTGGCGTTCTTGAAAGCAATAATTCTACTTGTTCATTATGATTCGAATAAATATGGGCATCACCAAATGTGTGAATGAAATCGCCATAATCAAGATCACAAACCTTCGCTAACATCATTGTTAAGAGGGCATATGAGGCAATATTAAAAGGAACGCCTAAAAAAATATCTGCACTTCTCTGATACAATTGACAACTTAATTTACCTTTAGTTTCACCCTTTGATTGGTCGGGTGGAGCAACATAAAATTGAAATAAACAATGACAAGGTGCCAAGGCCATACTTGGAATATCTGTTGGATTCCAAGCCGAAACGATAATCCTTCTACTATCAGGATTATTTTTAATGGTATTAACAACATCAGTTATTTGGTCAATTGTTTTGCCATCTCTGGTTTCCCAACTTCGCCATTGTTTACCATAAACCGGACCTAAATTACCGTTTTCATCTGCCCATTCGTCCCATATACTAACATTGTTATCCTTGAGATATTTTATATTTGTATCACCTTGCAAAAACCAAAGCAACTCATGAATAATCGATTTTAAATGTACTTTCTTAGTTGTAATAAGTGGAAACCCTTCTTTTAAATCGAAACGCATTTGATAACCAAAAACACTTTTTGTACCAGTACCGGTTCTATCACTCTTGTATACACCTTGCTCTAAAACATGTTTTAGAAAAGTTTCGTATTGATTATACATGGTCCCAAAATTAAAGAAAATTAAATGATAGAAATAAACATTTTTTGCCTTTAAGTCTTTGTTTTGAAACAAAATTGAACATCAATTTATCGTCTGCAATTTTTTGCACAATATTTGCGTTAGTAGTAATATGAAAAACTTAAAATTAGTGGCACTTTTTGTGGTATTGTTTGCATTTTTGTTATCATCTTGTGGTGGTCCAAAGAAATGTGGCGGGGGAAGAGGTACAAGAGTTGAAATGGGAACAATGTAAAATGGAGATTAAAGTATTATTCGTATGCCTTGGCAATATTTGTAGAAGCCCTGCAGCCGAAATTTTGTTTGAACACCATTTAAAACTATTGGGTAAAGAATCTTTGTTTTATTTGGATTCATGCGGAACCGGAGGATGGCATCAAGGTGAAAAGGCAGATAAACGAATGAGACAGACAGCAGAAGCGAATGGCTTAACTATCATTCACAGGGCCCGACAAATATTACAAGAAGATTTCTCTAAATTTGACTACATACTGGCCATGGATGATCAAAATTTGAAAGATTTAATTGCAATGAATGAAGCAGCAAGAAAAAAAATCTTTCTTTTATCAGACTTATCAGAGGACTATCTTTCTCAAAACATTCCAGATCCATACTTTGGTGATATGAAAGGTTTCGAAAATGTCTTTAATTTGCTAAATAAAGTTACTAGCCAAGTTGCAAATACAATCCTTCATAAACATTTCTAAAAATAGTAAAGCCGATTTTATTTTTGGCCTAGTTGCTGCAAATATTCTTACATTGGGGTGCCTGTTTGGCTATCTTGAAATGGGTGATATTGACACGGATGGCGGCATATTTGCTGCTGTGGCCATGAAAGACCTAAGTGGTGGCAGCCTATATCAAACGGCATGGGAAAACAAACCTCCTGGGGTAATTTATCTGTTAGAATTTTTATTTGTGCTTATACCAAACAAAATTGTTGCTATGTATGCCTTGGCAATAATAGGGTTAGTAACATTGGTATCTGGATTTTATAACCTTGCTTACAACGTTAGTAAATCGATGGTAATCTCTCTACTTTTTATAGCACTTTTTTCTTTCTTCGCAGTTAATGATAGAACCATAGGTTATGCTATGTATACAGAAATATTTGGTGTTGTTTTTATTGTTTGGTCTATAAATTACCTAACAAAGTTCGACCTATCTAAAAAATCTAGAGACCTATATTTAGCAAGCTTTTTACTTGGTTTTACTTTTTGGTTTAAGGAACCATTTTTAATATTAACCATCCCCATATACATCGCTATTTTCTTTAAGAATGAAACTTTAAAAATCAAAGCTTATTGCTTATTGTTTAGTGGCATACCTACTTTTATTTTCGTAATTACACTGCTTTTGAACAGTTCCTTAATTGCCTTTCTTGAAATGATTCGGTATAATTTTGACTTTACTGAATCAATTGAAGGATCAGTGACTAAAAGGGCACAACTTGAACATCTATGGTACCATATTATCACACCTCTCAATTTTATATTTTTAAGTATTCTATTCAATATTTTTAGAAGGATTAATAACAAAGTCGACCGGCCAAATGTATTGTTAAACTTAGGACTTTTGATTAGTACTGTTCTTTTCGTACTTATTTCACCTCATATATTTAATCACTATTACATTCCATTTATTGTATTGTTTTTTGTTTCCTTTATAATGCTTTTTAAACAAGGCCAAACCGTTTATCCCAATAGCAATCTTATAATCGGCATCATACTGATTTCAACATTATATAAAATGAACGATAAGGAAACCTTAAATTTTAAATTGAGTATTAACCCTTATCAACCAGATAAATTAAGTCAAATTCTACTGAAAGATAAAGAAGCAACATTGTTTATCGACTTGGTAGATGCAAGTGGTTATTATGTAAAAGGCGATAAACTTTTTCCTACTTTTTTACCAGTACCAGTTGCTGCACATTTTGGCGATAGTAAAAATGGTTTGATAAACCGAAGTAGAATTTATAAGGAACTTAGTTCAAATAAGCCAAAGTATTTAATCACAGAACAAAGCTCTTCCTATATGTATTGGCATATACCAGATAAAGATTTATACTATGGTAATTATGAAAAATTGGATAGTGTGAAGGCAAAATATGGAAAAAATGTAATTCTTTGGAAGCTTAAGCAACACTAGTTACCTTTGTCACATGCAATTTGAAAATAATTTGTCGTTTGCCCAACTGTGCGATTCAAAAGACTTATTAAGAAATTTTAGAGATCAATTTTTTATTCCTGAGGTAAATGGAAGACCTTCCATGTATTTTACTGGAAACTCCTTAGGTTTACAACCAAAATCTGCTCAAGGGGCCTTAAACCAAGAGTTAGAAGATTGGAAAAATTTGGGAGTAGAGGGCCACTTTCATGGCAAGAATCCATGGTTTAGCTATCACCATTTTTTAACAAAAAACGCGGCATTAATTGTAGGTGCAAAAGAACACGAAGTTGTTGTAATGAATCAATTAACTTCGAATTTACATTTTCTATTCATTAGCTTTTACCGTCCAACTGCAAAACGCCATAAAATAATTATGGAGGCTGCAGCCTTTCCAAGCGATATGTACATGGTTGAATCTCAAGTTAAATTGCACGGGTTCAATCCTGAAGAAAGCATCATTGAAATTAAGCCACGCGAAAATGAATACCATTTAAGACAAGAAGATATTGATGCCATTATCGAAAAACACAAAGATGAATTGGCCTTGGTTTTTTTTAGCGGTGTTCAATATTACACAGGCCAAGTTTTTAATATAAAAAGTATAACAGAAAAGGCGCATCAGTGTGGTGCTATTGCTGGCTTCGATTTAGCACATGCAGCTGGAAATATTGAATTAAAATTAAATGAATGGGGTGTTGATTTTGCCGCTTGGTGCAGTTATAAGTATTTAAATTCTGGACCAGGAAGTGTTGGTGGTGTATATATCAATGAAAAATATGCAAATGATCCTACCTTGCCACGATTGGCCGGTTGGTGGGGTCATAATGAAAAGGATAGATTTAAAATGTTAAAAGGATTTGATCCTGAATATGGTGCCGCAGGTTGGCAATTAAGCAATGCACCAGTATTTAGCATGGCTGTTCACAAAGCCTCGCTTGAAATATTTGCCGAAGCAGGGATTAACAATTTAGTAAAAAAGGGTAAAGAATTGAATGCCTATTTGGAGTTTATTATTTTAGAAGCAATGAAAGCTAACGCTTCACTTGTATTGCAAATTATTACACCAGAAGCACCTGAAAGAGGATGTCAATTAAGTTTGTTAACCAATGAAAATGGCAAAGCATTATTTGATCATTTGACTAAAAATGGTGTTATAGCAGATTGGCGAAATCCAAATGTAATAAGGATGGCGCCAGTGCCACTCTATAACTCTTTCGAAGATATTTATCAGTTTGGTGTCATTTTACAATCCTTTAAAAATTAATTAATGCAATTATTGAACTATTACGAATTAAGCCTAACAGCTTGTGAGCCAATTGACGAAAATGTAGAAATCATTTCAGCGTACTTGGGCGAATTTGGATTTGAGGGTTCGGCCGAAGACGAAATGATTAAAGCTTACCGAGCCGAAAATGAGATTACTGTAGATGAAATAAATGTACTAGTGGCAGAATTAATCGAGAAAAATCTTTGTTACGATGATTTCAAAATTGAAATAATTAAACCTAAAAATTGGAATGAAGAATGGGAGAAAAATTATTTTCAACCCATTGTTATAGGTGATCAATGTTTGATTAGAAGTAGTTTCCACACTACCAACCTTGAGGCAAAATATCAAATAATAATCGATCCAAAAATGAGTTTTGGCACTGGCCATCACGAGACTACAAGCATGATGGTAGAGTATCTTTTAGAAATTGATTTAAAAGATAAGACAGTAATTGATATGGGCACAGGTACTGGTATTTTAGGGATTTTAGCCTCTATGCTGAATGCTAAATCTATTCTTGGAATTGATAATGACAGTTGGTGCTATGAAAATGCACAAGAAAATTTGGTTCTCAATAAGATTGAAAACTTCGAAATGCGCTTAGGAGATGCAGGCTTGTTGAAGGCTTATCCGAATCAATTCGATGTCTTTATTGCAAATATCAATAGACATATTTTGTTGGCAGATATTAAATATTATGTAAAATCAATGAAAGCCAATTCTATCTTGCTTTTAAGCGGGTTTTATCTCGAAGATTTTGAAGACATAAAAACAGAATGTGAAAAGCACAAACTTGTTTTTGTATCAAAGAAACTTAAAAAGAATTGGATAGGAGCAATGTTTAGGATGCTAGAATAAATGAATGACTATTTCAAATCCATTATTGAACTCTTTTATCCAAGAATATGCAATGGATGTGGAACACCCTTATTAAATGGGGAATCAGTAATATGTTTAAACTGTCATATCAAACTTCCAAGGACTGAATTTGCATTAAAACCCGAAAACCCAATCGAAAAATTATTCTGGGGAAGGCTTCAAATTCAACATGCCTCTTCCTTTTTATATTTTAGAAAAACAGGCTTAACACAACACTTAATTCATCAATTGAAATACAAAGGGCGCGTCGAAGTAGGTTATCACCTTGGCTATCTTTATGGACAAGAAATAAAAAGCGCAATTCTAGAAATAAAGCCTGACTTCATAACCACAGTACCACTCCATTCTCAAAAAATTAAAGAAAGGGGTTACAACCAAAGTGATGAGATTGCAAAAGGATTTTCGAATGCTACAAACATTCCTTTTATTCCTAATTTAATCAATAGAATTGAGGCTACAGAAACCCAGACAAAAAAAAGACGGTATACCCGATGGGAAAATATTGAAAACAAATTTGTACTCAATTCAAGCATTGAAATTGATAATAAACACATCGTTTTAATAGATGATGTAATAACCACTGGCGCAACCATGGAAGCATGTGGTAAAGTTATATTAGAAAATAAATATACCAATCTTAGTATATTAAGTGTTTGTTATGCAATAAGTTAAAATTCAAAAAAAAGTATAAATTTAATACAAAAAAAAAGTATAAATTTGTATTTTACAATACTTATCCGAATACGAAAATGAAAAAAACAATCTTACTGCTTATTTATTTGGTAGCTTTTACGATTATTATAAGGGCCCAAAAACCAGTCAGTTCTTCTAATGTAACAGGTTTAAAGGTACCTGGTTATTGCGCCTCTGGTGATACAACTAGAACGCCAATCTTGTTTCAAGCCCAATTAACAGGTTTTACTGCAAGTGCAAAATATAAATATTATGTAATGTTTATTGCATTATCTGATACAAGTAATGCTGCTGCAACAGGTGTCGGAAATGACCTATTGTTTAGAGCAGATGGAAATGTAGTTTACAGCAAAACACCTGGCTTTACTGCAGGTAACCACGATACACTTACCATGAGTTCTGGTGGTACCTTTTCAGGATGGTTTGGGGCATTGAATACGAATGACACAAGGTTTACTGCTGGTAAATTCGTATACCCTATGATTGTTTTGCAAGAGGTAAAAAGTGGATCACCTCCAACTCAAAAATATTACCTTAAAGATTCTATAAAAGTTTTGCTTTATGCAGCAAATCCTTCTGGTAATAATGGTTCTGCTATTTATGGTAACTCCTATACAGCTGGAAAAAACATCGTATTACTTTATGATGATACTTCTGGCACTAGCAAACGCCCAATTAATATAACTTTTGCAGAAAGTGATGGCAACTCAATAAACGATAACCCATATTTTTATAGAAATAAAGTTAATTCTAAGGCAGGTGCTTGGGGAACCATCATACCAAATGCTTTACCAAATGGTATAAAAAGAATTGAAACTAAAAAGCCTTTTGGTGGAACTTCCATTGCTTATGCTAACAAAGAAATTGATGCCACGTGGGGAAATGATAGTACAATAAATCAAAGAGGAGGTTTCAAGCCAATTTTTATTCGTCCAGATATAGCGCCATTAGTTGCGCCAGAAATTGAATTTTCAAGAACAAAAATCAATGTGAATGAAGGTGCATTTATCTCTAAAGTAGTGGTTTCAAGAAAGTATGGAAATGCTGATTCTTCTAAAGTTTCAATTTCTATGATGGCATCGTCTGCCACTTATGGTGCAGACTTTAAAGTTGACACAACAAAGAAAATCACTTTTAAACCTTATGGATTTGCAACAGATACAGTTTACGTTACCATTTTAAATGACAATATTGATGAACCAACAGAATCAGTAAATATTAAGTTAGCTAAATTGGTCAATGGTGTATTAGGCGCTAATTCAACACATACCACAGATATCCTTGATCCTAAAAAACCTAAGGCAAGTATATTTTTAAATGGTATCAAAATTCCAGCCTATTGCGCTTCAGGTGATACCACCAGGACACCAGTATTGTTTCAAGCCCGTGTATCAGGATTTAACCCTGGTACTAAATTCAAATATTATGTTTCTTATATTAACCTAGCTGATACAAGTAGCACCTCAACTACGGGTGCAGGTGGAAATCTATTCGTTAAAGCGAACGGCTCAATTGGATATACCGCAACGCCAGGATTTACACCTGGCAATCACGATACGCTAACAATAGATTTTACTGGAGAATATATAGGTTGGTTTGGCGCTATAACTAATAACGATGCGCGTTTTACCGCTGGTAAATTTGTATATCCAATGGTTATATTACAAGAAGTTGATTCATTAATTCAACCTACACAGAAATTCTATTTAAGAGATTCTTTACAGGTTTTAACTTATAATAAAGCCGCTGGTAACAACAATGGTACAGCAATTTATGGCAACTCATTTGCTAAAAGTAAAAACCTCGTCCTTTTATATGATGATGCAATAGGAAGTACTAGAAGACCCATTTCGATTGCATATCTTGAAAACGATGGTAACACCATAACAAAAATGCCGAACTTCTATGCAACTAAGGTGAATGCTGTTGCTAGTGCATGGGGTACAATTATCCCTAATACCCTTTCAAATGGTATCAAAAGAATTGAAGTAAAAGACCCAAAATCTACATTTGCTGTAGAGTATGCTAATACAGAGTTTGATGCTACTTGGGGAAATGATAGCACTGTTAACCCACGCGGAGGTTCAAAACCTATTTATATTAAGTCTGATTTTGCACCACTTGTAGCACCTGAAATCCAATTTTTAACCAACGTTACCAATGTTACTGAATCAAATGTAACAGTAAAATTATCTGTAAAAAGAAGATACGGTAATAACGACTCATCAAAAGCAGAGTTCTTTGTAGTATCAGGTAATGCAACACCAAGTGCCGACTATACAATAAACACCGCAAAAACATTGAGATTCAAGCCATATGGCGATCAAATCGATTCAACCACTATAACCCTTAATATTCTAGACGATGCTTTTAGTGATCCTAGTGAAAACATTGCTATCAAATTAATTAATCCAGTGAATAGTGTTATTGGATCTCAATCAACCAATACAGTAAATATTGTCGATAATGACATTCCAACAGTTTTCTTTGATAAGAAAACAATCACAGTAAGTGAAACAGTTGGATCTGTTAAATTGAAAGTTAAAATGTTAATCTGTCCGCCAAATGCAACGGATGTAAAATTGTTTGTTAAATATAAAAGCGATAGTACCTTGGTTCCTAAAGAATTTAAACTTGGTAGCAATAACAAGGACACCACATTTACATTTGCTGGTGGTATTAGAACCAAAGACAGTATTGACTTAAAATTAAATGTTATCAATGATAATTTAGCGGAAGACAGAAATGATACTATCATCTTTGTTTTGAGAAGTCCAACTTTCCCAGCAATCATCACTAAAGATTCATTGTTTACACTAGTAGTTACTGATGATGACGCGCCTCCAGTTTACTCTTTTTCGAAAAAAACAATTGCTGTTAAAGAAAATGCAGGTAGTGTTAAAATTAGAGTGAATGTAATTGGTAGAAATAAAAACCAAAGTGATGTAGCTGTTAAATTCGTTGCTGGTGCTTCTTCTGCCACAGAAAGCAAAGATTTATCTTTCAATCCAACAACACAAATTAAAACGGTTCTTACCACCGATCCAGACAGCTTTATATTAACCATTCCAATCTTGAATGATAGTCAAAACGAAAAGACTGAAACCGGTATATTTATTCTAACGCCATTCTTAAATGCTAAAGTTGGTAAACCTGATACCATCCGCCTATCTATTTTAGATGATGATATTATTGAGTATCCAATTAATAAAGTAACTACTTACAAGGTTGCTACTGGTATTGCTGATAGTATTAACACCAAATGTAAATTAAGAGGTGTTGTATATGGCGTTAATTTACAACCAACAGGTACTCCAAATGGATTCTTATTTACACTAATGGATGCAACTGGTGGAATTCAAGTTATTAATTCTACTGGTAATAAAGGGTATACAGTTACAGAAGGTGATAGTGTTTACGTAATTGGAACTATTGGACAATTGAATGGTATGGTTCAATTACAAACCATCGATTCATTGGTTAAGTTAGCGAGTGGCAGAGCACTTAAGAAAACTACTACCGTGGGCTTATTAGATGAATCTACCGAATCAAAATTAATTCGTATGAATGTACTTAAATTGGCAATCCCATCGCAGTGGCCAAGTGCTGCAATGGCTGCTAATACAATTGCCAAAGTAAAACTTGTCAATCAAACAGATTCATTCACACTTTATATCGATAGCGAGACAGATATTGATGGCACGCCTGCACCTACTGGCTTTATCAATGTAATAGGTTTGGGTGGACAAGCAGATGCTACATCGCCATACACTAGCAATTATCACATTGCACCAAGAAGATTATCAGATATTTTAATTGTTACTTCACCAACCTTCAGTTTTACAACTTTAGCTACCAATACACCTGAAAACAGAGATAGTACCTACGGTTTTGTATTACTAGGAACTAACCTAACAGGCCCTGAGCAAATTTCTGCTGTTATTAGAGGAGGTTCTGCTACAAGAAATGTCGATTACCAAGCGACTTCTACAACCCGCACCTTTAACCTAACGCCATCGCAACCAAGTGTGGTTATAAAAGTTAAAATCAATGATGATGCAATCACCGAACAACCTGAAATTATTGAATGGGTTATTAGAGGCAACCAATATGGTACTTTAATTAGTAAAGATAGTATTCACAGAGATACATTAATTGATGATGAATCAGTTGGTATTGCAGTTACAAGATTAGCTTCAGAAACTAAATTGTTCCCAAATCCTACCAAGAATAATATCAATATTACTACCACTGCTATGATTACGGCCATTACGGTTTATGATGTATCTGGTAGAATTGTTTATGTTGGTAAAGCAATTAATGCTTATGAAACCATTTTGAATACAGAGAATTTTGCTAAAGGTATTTACAATGTTTCAATAGAAACTGACAAAGGTATCATTACAAAAACATTCTCTAAGGTTGAGTAATAAATCTTGACAATTAAAAAGCCCCGAACTTTCAATTAAAGTCGGGGCTTTTTTATAACTTAATTTTTTTGTGGTTTAATTACGGCTTTTCCATTCCATTATAAAATCATTCATTTGGTAACCGTTGCTGATATCAAAATCGGCCACTTCTTTTATTTTAAAACCTACTTTAAAATAAAAATTAATCGCCTTATAATTTTGTCTATTGACTGTTAATTGAATACTTTTAATCGGCTTATTGGTGCCGATGAGTTGCTTAATTTTTTCGAAAGTTTGTTCGCCAAAACCTTTGCCTTGTATAGCATTCTCTATATAAAATTTATGAATGAAGTAGTTTGCTTCTTCTTTTTGGCTTACTGAAATAAAACCTATTGGTTTGGAATCGCTTTGAATAATATAAAACAATTGACCTTCCGCTTCTTGATTTTTTAGAGAATCAAGATTATAAAACCGCTCTAACATGTAATCCACCTGCTCTTGTCCAACAATTGGAGGATAATGAATATTCCAAATACGATGGGCTAAATTAGAAATCGTTTCTAAATTTTCGCCTTCAACTTTTACTAAGTCCAACAAAAGTATATTGGGTTAATTCTGTGTAATACCAAGCTTTTTTGCCAAGTCTTTTGGCAAGGCGTTTTTGTGAACATAAATGTTCAATGTTTTATATCTGAAATAGCTCATAGAGCAATACAAATAGCCCGCACAATCATTGGCTGTTCCCCAACTATTTTTAATTTTAAAATATTTATTTCCGAACTGATCCGTCAATAATGCTGTGGCATGCATGCCATGATCATCGGTGGTTTCATAATTATCAAAAGCTGCTTGGCGTAAACTATCTGTAATAATTTTTTCTGCCTTAGGTGAATCAAAAGCGCTCCCTGTTCTTAAAGCACCAGCATCATTAAATGCTTTATTGTCTTTACCAGATTGGGTAATCAATGAATCATGCACTGGCACTATCGCTACTCCATTTTTAAATGAGAAACCTTTTTCACTTACATCGGCTCCCCAAGCCCAAGTGTATCCACCAATAAGTGCTTTTTCAGCAACGTTTTGTAACTCATCTAATGTCACATTATAACTCTGCATCATAGCCCAATTATCTGGCACCTCTATAGCAAATTGACTGTAATAAGGATGATGCGTAAAAGAGGTTAAGGAAACATAATCATCCATGTTTAATCCTAATGAATTTGAAAAACTCATAGGCGTGTAGTTTTTACCTTGGTATGTAAATGTAGTTGGAACAGGGCCTAAATAAGCGTCAATAGCGCCTGCAAATGCACTCTTCCATGAAGTTGTAAGCTTTCCCTGAGGATTGCCCTTAACAGCGTCTACAATGCCCTTTAAAACAGCATCCATTTCAGCATGGTTGTGCTTAGTATAGCCATAGTTTAATCCTTTGTATACTTCCTCGGGTACAATACCATATCTTTTAATCACCCATGGCAAGTCGTGAAATGCGCCACCTGGTCCAAAGTTATGCATTCCGTTCATTCGCACATAATTTTCTGCTTTGCCCATATATGCGTTGCGAACAACAAACATCTCACTCAAATTATGTTTGCCTTTTTTCATGCGTAAAAGCTCACTTTCAAAGAAAGACAAACTTGAAAAACTCCAACAAGTACTTGTTCTACTTTGGTCCTGAACTTCGGTGGATTCGCAATTGGCAATGGTTTTGAAAAAATATTGACCATTCTTTTTGTTTCTAATAGTATCTTGTGCGTTAGCAAAATTTACGATACTTAGAAAGCTTAATAAAACTATTAGATTTTTCATTTATTTTGAAGTTTGATTGAGGATTTCAAAAGTCCTTAAAAAAAAGAGATTAACAAAACAAAATTATGGAAACAATGATTTCTTGTAGACTTATAGAATTTGGCTCAAAGGAACAAATAGAAAGTATTGAGCTAAGAAGAAAAATCCTAAGATTTCCAATAGGCCTTGATTTTAATGCCGAGGATTTAGAAAGTGAAAATAAACAATTTCATTTTGCTGCATTTCTTGATGAAAA
>CANFUB010000044.1 GCA_947450015.1 Bacteroidota bacterium
ATTCTACCATATTAGCAAATAGTGCTTGGCGTATATAATATTTGAATAATAAAAAGAGTGGAAAAAACGGAGCGAAAAATTGTTTTTGAATTGAATTCAATCAGAGGAATAGCCTTGGATTTAATCTGTGAATCTGTGGCCAAATAAGCATCTATAGTTAGTCCTTTTCCCACTTACGTGTGGCCTTGCCCGGTCGCCAATGCAAATGCCAGTGGTGTTGATTGGCTTGTTTTAAGACATGCTTACGCAATCGCTTTGGGTAGAAGAATTTGAGTTTTATTTTTGTGTTCGAATAGGGTTTAAAAATACCTGCTGTAGCAAGCACTTCATAAGCCGATGATGCACATCTAAAACCTAAAAAAGCATAGTCATAACCCGGGTGTTTAAGCCTTTGCGAAATAATAGAATCAAGCGCCTTGGCTTGGGTGTCGTTAATTGGAATATCTACAATCACATAACGACTAATCGAAGTGTCTTCTCTAAAGTTTCTATCTTTTTCAATGATGTAATCAGAATGCAATTTTTTGCGAGGAAATAAATGCAATGAACCCTTGTGAACAAAGCTCGCAAACGCTTCCTTATACTTTAAACTCACATGCCCGCCATGTATGCCACCAAACATCTTGGGCTCCTCTTTGGCAATGGGTTTTGAGCCATATACGAATAGGATTTTTAAAGTGTCATTGGCACAAACCTTAAAACTAATGAATAGCAATATTAAAAATAGATATTTCAAACGACTAATGGCGTATTGTCTACACAAATATATACAAATAAATTATGTGCGTATTATTTGATGGCATTCTGCCTAAATTTAAGTTTATTTGAAAACCAATATGTCACCTATTTTATTTTTTTCAGTCATCGTTTTATATTTCCTAGCACTCATTGTTATTAGCAGAATTACAGCTAAGCATGCCAATAGCAATACCTATTTTATTGGAAACAAGCAATCGCCTTGGTACCTTGTAGCCTTTGGTATGTTAAGCGATTCTTTAAGTGGTGTAACTTATATCTCGGTACCAGGTGCCGTGCTCAACCAATCGCTAACCTATCTGCAAGTGGTGTTTGGCTATTTCATTGGCTATTTTATTATCATTTATTTATTGCTACCACTTTACTATCGCCTAAATTTAATTTCAATATACACTTACTTGCAACAACGCTTCGGCAAGAATGCACAAAAAACAGGCGCTTTCTTTTTTCTTATTTCTAGATTGCTTGGTGCCGGTGGTCGCTTAATGTTAGCCATTGGTGTTATGCAGCTTTTTATTTTCGAGCAATACCATATCCCCTTTGCTTTAACGGCTTCAATTTTCATTGGTCTTATGTTATTATACACTTATAAAGGGGGTATCAAAACATTGGTATATACCGATGCCTTTCAATCTTTGTTTTTAATTTTAGGGGTTGTCTTGTCAATTATAGCCATTGCAACGCAACTCGATTTTAATGTAAGCGAAGTATACGAAAACATGGCCCACAGTAAATACAGTAAAGTATTTGAAACCGATTGGTTAAAAGGTAATTTTTGGGTGAAAGACATTGTTGCAGGTGCGCTATTTACAGTTGCTATGACTGGTCTCGACCAAAATATGATGCAAAAGAATTTAAGTTTGAAATCATTAAAAGAGGCGCAAAAAAATATGCTTTGGTTTAGCTTTGTCATGCTAATTATAAGTACCCTGTTTGTTGCCTTAGGGGCTTTGCTTTATCAATATGCCGACACAAAAGCAATTGTACTTGCAACCGATGCTTCAGGTAAAATTATCACCGATAGTGTTTTCCCATCCTTAGCTTTAGGTCATTTCGGAGCGCTTACAGCTTTGGCCTTTATCATAGGCCTGACAGCTGCTACCTTCAGCAGTGCCGATTCTGTTTTAGCAACTTTAACCACCTCTTTTTGTATCGATTTTTTAAGGTTTGGCGATGGCAATGCAGCCTCCGATGCGAAACAAAAAAACATTCGCCATGCCGTGCACATTGGTTTTGCAGTTGCGCTATTGTTGGTCATTCTTGTTTTGCGATATGCCATCGAAAGTCGCGCTACCATTAAATTAATTTTAGCCATGGCTTCATTAACCTATGGTCCACTCATTGGTTTGTTTGCAGCAGGCTTATTTACCAAATTAAAATTCAATGATAAATGGATACCAATTATCTGTCTAATATCACCTGTACTCTGCTATTTTTTAAATATTTATGATAAAACACTTTTGGGTGGCTATGATTTTGGAAATGAAATTATTTTAGTGAATGGTTTGTTAACCTTTATATTTTTATTATTATTGAAGAATAAAGATAATGAACTCACTCTCTGACGAAGAAAAAATAAAAAAGGCATTTGCCAACAAAAAATGGCCTGAAATCCAAAGTACCAATTCTTGGATGGTATTTAAAGTAATGGCCGAATTTGTAAATGGTTTGGAAAGCATGGCCCGCATTGGTCCTTGTGTAAGTATTTTTGGTAGTGCACGCACCAAGCCCGAACATCCTGCTTATCAAATGGCAAGCGATATTGCCTTTAAATTAAGCGAAGCAGGTTATGGTGTTATCACTGGCGGTGGTCCTGGCATTATGGAGGCAGCCAATAAAGGCGCTAAAGAAGCCAAAGGTAAATCGGTTGGTTTAAATATAAAGTTACCTTTCGAACAACATCCTAATCCTTATATCGATTACGATAAATTAGTCAACTTCGATTACTTCTTTGTGCGCAAAGTTATGTTCATGAAATTTGCACAAGGTTTTATTGTTTTACCAGGTGGTTTGGGTACCCTCGATGAATTGTTCGAAGCCCTTACTTTAGTGCAAACCAATAAACAAGCCAAGTTTCCAATCATACTCGTTGGCACTGCGTATTGGACAGGTTTAATCGATTGGATTAAAAAAGTAATGTTAGAAGACGATCAATACATTTCACCAGACGATATGTTCTTGTTTAAAATAGTTGATACTGCCGAACAAGCGGCTTCAGAAATTTTCGACTTTTACAGTAAATACACCATTAGCCCTAATTTTTAAAATCTCCATTTTTATGTTAAAAAGAATTTTTCAAACAGCCCTAGTACTAGGGCTTGCTGCCTGTTCTAGTCCTAAAATTCACATTCCCTATATTTATGAAGGACGCTTTGTTTATTATGGTGAAGAGGAAGTAAAATCAACAGCCTATTCCATAAAAGAAGCAGGTAAATTAGCCGAAGAATATCCGGATGAATCCATTCTCAATGATGAAATAAAAATCACCATGCGATTTGAACGAAATGATGATTATGATTCTGCGGCCTTTTCTAAGTTGGCGGATAAAGCAAAAAAATCTAAAACTAAAAAGGACCAAGAAACAAGCAAGAAGGAAGCCGAAATGAAAAAGAAAATCGGTCGGCTTGGAAATAAAGAACTCGAACAGTTACTGAATACCAATACCGATGCAGATGATGACTTAACAGAATTTCCCATTCCAGATGGCGAAATATTTACGTCTACAAAATATGAATACGAGTACACCACACTAAAAGATTTTGTGAGCGAACCATTTGTGGTTTATTATAATTCAATGACCAATGCAAAAAACTTTAGTTTTAAAATCAATGATGTAAAAGTCGACTTAGAAAAGAACAAAGAAAAAAGTTCGAGCAGCGATTACTTCAAAACAGATTCACGCTATTTAGTATATGATATGAACCTGCCAGTGCGCGGTACACGTGTAAATGCACGTTATTTAGAAAATTGCAGAGATGCCAAATTTAATAGTCAAATCTATATTCTCGAAGACCACCAAACAGAAAAGAAAGTCATCAAAATAAGCAAACCCG
The DNA here is from genome assembly GCA_947450015.1 of Bacteroidota bacterium. Classification (GTDB taxonomy): domain Bacteria; phylum Bacteroidota; class Bacteroidia; order NS11-12g; family UBA955; genus JABMMZ01. The sequence continues at coordinate 3,810 of CANFUB010000044.1, forward strand.
ATTGGTTAGATTTTGAAATTATCGAAAAGAATTTCGAAGGACTAGACTATAAAAAGGAAGAAGTTATTGAGTCAAATAAATCGGATGATGACGAGGATACTGAAAACAATAGCAGCAAAAAAACAGCTAAGTATATTGTTTATACATTTAATAATTTAAGTCCAGCGCAAAGCTATAAGGGTGGGCGTGGACCAAGTTATAACCAACCATTGTTATACATTCACTATAAGTCTTTGGGAGAGGGCGAAAAAAAGAAAACCATTTTTAATTCTACTGACGATATGTACCGTTGGTACCGCCTCGTTACAGGTACACTTTTAAATGATACTGCAAAATTTGCAAGCTTTACCAAAAATTTGGTGAAGGATAAAAAAACCGATGAAGAAAAAATTAAAACCATTTTTTATTGGATGCAAGACAATGTTCACTACTTAGCTTTTGAAGATGGTATTGCAGGTTTTCGTCCCGATGAGTGCAGCAACGTATTTGCCAAAAAATTTGGTGATTGCAAAGGCATGGCCAACCTAACTAAAAATATGCTGAAGGTATTAGGCTTCGATGCACGCATGGTTTGGATCGGTACTAGACGTCAGAATTTCAATTACGATATTCCAGGTTTGCCAGTCGATAACCACGCCATTTGTGCAGTAAAAATAAATGGTAAATTTTTATTTTTAGACGCTACCGAAACCTATTGTACCATGGGCGATTATGCCAACCGTATTCAAGGCCGTAGATGCATCGTAGAAAATGGACCAACCTATTCTGTTGAGCGCATTCCTGAGTTTGGACCCGACCACAACGAAGAGTTTATACAAGAATCAATTACCTTGGTTGGTCATAAATTAATGGTGGATGGTCATAAAAAATTTAAAGGCGAAAGTAAAATTGATTTTTTACGCAGTTATAATTTAATAAAGACACAAAAGAAAGATGAGTTTTTATTTAATTATTTAACCAAAGAACGTGTGGCCATTAATGCAAAAAACATTGTCAGTTCTGATTTAACCAACCGCGACATAGATCCTGATATCAAATATAAATTGGAAGTCGATAACCACGCCTTTTCAATTGGCGATAAGAAATACGTGAACCTAGAATGGGATAACTATTTCTCAGGATTTAACTTCGATTCCATTCGAAAAATAGATTATGATTTTGGATTTAAAGTCAATGTAAATAAACAAATCACCTTGATTCTTGGAACTGAAAAAGCTAAAATACTTCCAACGCCTGTCAATATTGACAACGAATACTATCAATTTAAACTCAACATTAAACAAGTAGGCAATACCCTTGTTTATACTTGTCAATTAACCACCAAACAAGATTACATACCAGCCAGTATGTTTAAAACCTTTAATGCCGATTCCGAAAAATTAACGGCGTTTTATAATACTTATATTGAACTAAACTAAAAGTAATACACCATGAAAAGAATATTAATTTCAATTGCTTTCTGCTTGCTTTTAGCTTGTCATGTAAACGCACAATCTGATTACGAGAAAAAATACTTTGAAGAAACCATTGCTGATACTGTTAAGAAGGCCTCTGTTGTTATAATTAAAGATTATGAAGCATATGCCATTAAAAAATTCAATGACTTTGATTATAAAATTACAGTTGTACTGCGCACCCAGTATAAATTGAAAGATGCCTATGCCGTTGAAGCCTTTAGTACTTTGAATAAAACAAACGGGTTAAAGAAAATACACATTACACAATTAAAACCCAATGGAACCCTTAAAACAATTTATTTTAAAGAAGACAAAGATTTCAATGACGATCAACCAGATGATAAAGTGAAGCTGAATGAAGGGGAAGATGAATTGGCTGTAGAAGATTTAGAAATTGGCGATATTGTAGATTACCGTTACGAGTATACCTATTCTACAACAGTGCCACCTACGATTACCAAAGAGATAAAGAATGGAAGAAATTATGGTGAAGAAAGAATTGTTAAAAATCCAAATACTTACCGCGATTTGCCAGACTTTTTAAAATTCTTGCAAGAAAAATATCCTGTCCTAAGTTCTTACAGCGTTTTTGAAGTCCCAACTGAACTCAATTTAATTCAGAAGGCCATTAACTGCGACTACCGTTTCGAGGAATCAAAAACAAGCAATGGTAAATTGTTTGAATGTCGCATAGGTTACATCAAAGCCTACAAGGAAGAATTGTTTACCTATAAAAATGTCGACTTGCCAGTGCTCAAATACACTTTGGTGAATACCGCGAATGCAAAAATGAAAAACTTGTATCCCTACCAATTTGAGCATACCAATATCACAAACGATGAGATTGCTAAATTTGGTCGCCAGTTTTATAAAGATCCAAAATTGTTATCCAAATATTTTTACTATACCAATTACTATAAGGAGTATCAAAGTTTTGCTACAGTATCTGTTAATCAATTCATGGGTGCATTTATCAAAACTTTTAAAACAAAAAAGCAAAGCAAACTAGAATTGTTAAATCTATTTCATGATTATTTATGCAATAACGATGACTTAAATGTTTGGCAATTTGGCAAGATGGATTTTGCAGTTTTAATGGCCCGTTTTTGCGATAAAATTAAACAGCCCTATAAGATGATGGCCTGCATGCATAAGTATACAGGGAAGTGGGAGGATTTGGTTTATCCGAGTGAAATCAATTGGGGTATTTATATTAATGAAAATGGCCAAGAAATTTTTATATCAAATGCTTATACCAATAGCCATATTTACGAAAAATACGGCTCATTGTCCGGCACTACAGTTGTTTTGTTCGACACCAAACTAGATACCAAGCCTACAACAGTTATTTATCCTGAAGTTAGCTATGACGAAAATTCTGTGAAATACGAAAGCAAGGTTGAATTAATGGCTGAGAAAAATGGGATCTTCGATTTTCATTTTACAAACGAATACACATTTAAAGGATCTCAAAAAGACAATATTGATGATAATATTAGTGGTAATTTTTACCCATCATCACTATACACCGATGCCCAAAGTTATGGCTTGGTAAGTTATGGCTTGTATTCAAACGAAATGTTTAGAGACTCTGGCATATTGTATCCTGAATTGCGACGTATCAGCAGTAGTTATAAGTCGCGCAGACAGCAAGGTAAAGAAGAAGATTTTAAAGCATTTTTATATTCAGAATACCATTTTCCAAACATCACACTCGATAGTTTTAGAATTATAGAAGGCGAAGATTATGCAGATGACGCCACTGGGCAATGCAGGTTTAAAGTTGAATTTAATACACCCGATGTTATTAGCAGAACCAGTAGCGATTTTCTTCTTTTGAATTTGGGTAGGTTAATTACAGAACAACTTGAAATAAGTAATTTCAATAACCACGAAAGGTATACCAATTTTTACAACAGCAATCAAAAGTCTTTTTATTGGGATATTGAAGTCGATTTGCCAACAGGCTACAAGCCGTTAAACTTGAGTGATTTTAATAGTCGTTTCGAAAATGCCGCTGGCATCTTTAATACCACAATTGTTCAAGATGGGCAAATGCTAAAAATCCACGTAGAGAAAATTTACACCACCAATTATTTGCCAAAAGAGCAATGGAGCGATTTTACGACTTTTGTACGACAAGCTGTGTTATTCTATGAAAAACGACTGCTCTTAGAAAAGGCATAGGCCTTTTTCTATTTTATTTTTAGGCTATTCTAGTGCGCTGAGACAACTTTTGTCTAAAATTTTATCAGATTAAAGTCATAAAGTTTGTTAAGCCCGAACTATTTTAAGTAATTCGCACCACAAAAAATTTGTATGAAAAAAATATACGCTTTATTACTTTCTGCAACTGTATTATTCTCTAATGCAGTAAAAGCAGACGAAGGCATGTGGTTATTATCTTTATTAGAAAAGATGAACTATAAAGACATGCAGTCAAAAGGGTTAAGATTAACCCCTGAACAATTATACAGTATCAACAACTCTAGTTTAAAAGACGGTATTGGTTGGTTTTCTAATGGATGTACGTCTGAGTTGGTATCTGACAAAGGTTTGGTATTTACCAATCACCACTGCGGTTACGATGCGATTGCTACCCTAAGTACACCACAAGACAATATTCTTGACAATGGTTTTTGGGCAAAATCAATGGCCGAAGAAAGACCAGCACCTGGTGTAACCTTTGCATTGGTAAATAGAATTGATGATATTACCAACGAAGTTTTTGATTCAATCAAAGGCATGGATGTGAAACAAAGAAATGCCAACTTGCCACGTATTTTCAAAAATATTTCTGATAGAGCTGCCAAAGGCACCCACTACGAAGCACAATGCAGAGAGATGTTCAAAGGCAATGCTTATTACTTATTTATTTTCGAAAAATTCACCGACGTTAGATTGGTAGGTACACCACCTCAAAACATTGGTAAATTTGGTGGCGAAACAGACAATTGGATGTGGCCACGTCATACTGGCGATTTTAGTGTGTTCAGAGTATACGCTAACAAAGAAAACAAACCTTCAAAATACAGTGTAGAAAATGTGCCTTATACCCCAAAGAAACACATACAAGTTACAACTGCCGGTGTTAAAAAAGGTGATTACGCAATGATCATGGGTTTCCCTGGAAGAACCAACCGTTATGAATTTTCTCAAGGTGTGCAAATTGCAACCGATATTGTTGATCCTACCATTGTAAAACTAAGAGATATTAAATTAAATGCATGGATTGTTGAAATGGATAAAAGCGTTGATATTCGCTTAAAGTTATCATCTGATAAAGCAAGCATTGCCAATTATTGGAAATTCTTTAGAGGCGAAAGCGAGCAATTGAAAAACAACAAAGTATTTGATATTAAAAAAACACAAGAAACAGCTTTTGCCAAATGGGCGGCTAATAATCCTGAGTTCAAAGATGTATTGCCATCAGTTGAGAAAGTATTTGCTGCTTACAAACCTTATGCAGCGCAAAGAACATTCTTGAACGAAGGCATCTTATCGCCTTTCGCAGCGAAGTTCGCTAATATGGGTATGATGCTAGAACCAAGTTTGTTGAAAAACGATTCAGCAGGAATTGCCAGCATGGCTAAAAATGTATTGGAAGCCATGGAAGAAATGCCATACGACATGCAGATTGTGCGCGCTGATAAAAGAATTTTCGATAGCTCATTGGTATACTATTACCAATCGGTTTCTGCCGATATGCAACCAAAATTAATGAAGGATATTATTGCAAAATACGATGCTTCAAATCCTTTGAATGCGATTAAATTGTATAGCAATTATGTGTTCGGTGCAAGTATTTTTACAGATAAAAACATGGCGAAAGCTTGGTTGCAAAACCCGCGTTTAAACATACTTCAAAACGATCCAATGTACTTGCATTTAAAAGCGTTTAAAGACCATTACAACGCGAATTTCAAACCAAAGGTTGATGAATTCAATGCTCAGATTGTTGAGTTAGGTCGACTTTATATTAAAGGTTTAATGTTGATGAATCCGAAAACAAAATACTATCCTGATGCCAATTCATCGATTCGTTTAACTTATGGTCAAGTAGAATCTTACATGAAGTATCCTATGATTACTTATTTAGATGAAGTAGTTCAGAAGAATGCACTTAACAAAGGCAATGTAGAGTTCGATGTGCCTTCTAAATTAATTGATTTGCAAAAAGCAAAAGATTATGGCAATTACGCTGATAAAACAGGAAAATTACCAGTTTGTTTCTTAACCAATAATGATATTACTGGTGGTAATAGTGGTAGTGGTGTATTAGATGGTCAAGGCCGTTTAATAGGCTTGGCTTTCGATGGTAACTGGGAAGCAATGAGCGGTAATATTAGCTATGATAAAGCAAAACAAAGAACCATTTGTTTAGATGTTCGTTATTTGTTGTGGCTTATCGAAAAATTCGGTGGTGCAACCAACATTATCGAAGAATTGAAATTGGTAAATTAAATCCCTCAAAACAAATATTTCAAACCCCGGCTTTGGTCGGGGTTTTTTGTTCCCGTTCAGCTATAAAAAATTCCCGTTCAGCTTTTTTGAACTATGATTTTATATTAAAGTCATTTAGTATTGTAAGTAACTATATAAACTATTTATTAATTCTTAATTAATTTTAATCATGGCACTACAAGAAAAAAACAACGACATCGTAGGATTTTCAGCATTAATCTGCTTGGTACTAGTTGGTTTTAAGCTCGCTGGAAGTGTCATTGCAGTGAATTGGTCGTGGTGGTGGGTGTTTTCTCCAATCTGGATTTACGCACTTTTAAGTGTGGTATTTTACGCCATTGCAGTTTTTCAAAAGTATGGCAAACACATTTCAACCCCGCCAGCAAGAATTAAACAAAACGCATTAGATTTACACAAACGCTTGTAATTCACGTATTTTAAATACTAAACATTACATTGATAATATTTTAAACCTCAGAAATGAGGTTTTTTTATGCTTGTTTAACATGGTTTTTATCCCGTTCGGAAATTTTGTTAGGAATAAATTCGTTGAAACACATATTATTGCATTACACATACACTTCTAAACTACCATGGTTAATAATAAACAAAATAAAGATACCCTCGGGTTTTTACTCATGTTATTCTTGGTGCTAATTGGTTTTAAAATGTCTGGGAGTGTTATTACAGAAAATCGGTTGTGGTGGGTAGTAGCAATTGCGCTTTTTGTTTATCTCGTTTACGGTTTTGCAGCACTCATAAAAATGCAAAATCACCACGCGCTCTATAAAGAGACAAGTAAGCACTAATACATTCAAAATTTATCGTTCAAAATTTGACAATTTCATGATAATTGTCACAACAAATATTTCGGCAATGTCGAGTTTTTTTAGCGATATTTGCAAATGTTAAATTTATTTATAAAACAACATTAAAACGTATTTAATTTTCAATTCTCAATGAAACAGGCCTATTTACTAAGCATTGCATTTTTCTTAATATTAATTTCTTTTCAAAGTTGCTACAAAGACAAGGCACAAAAATTATATCCTACTGTTGCGGCATGCGATACCACAAACATCACTTATACCAATAACGTTAAGTCGATTTTAGATGCCAATTGTGTGAATGCTGGTTGCCATAATTCAGGTAATCCTAGTGGTGGTTATTTGTTAGATAACTACAACAATGCGCTCTTGAGTATTCCTGGCAACAAACTAATCAATGCCGTTAAATATACTAGTGGTGGCAGTAAAAACATGCCCCCAGCTGGTAAAATCAGCGATTGCGAAATCAATAAAATACAAGCTTGGATAAACCAAGGTTCCAAAAACTAAAACCATGAAAAAAAAATTAGCCATCATCGCAACAATTGCAATTATCCTCGGCATCATCGCCCTTATTGTTGTGAAATATAAATACTTTACCAATGGTCATAATGACCCCTTGCAATCGGAAGATAAAATTTATATCACAGCGCCTCAATTATATGCTTTGTACAGTCAGTTTGAAGACAGTGCCAATCACAAATACAACGACAGTGTAATCAGTGTAACTGGTGCTATTCAAAGTATCGAATTAAATGGCGACCGCTATACAGTAGCGCTGAATTCAAACGATAGCAATGGTGCGGTACTCTGCGAAATGGACATGCTTGAAAACGAAAAAATCAAAAAACTTAAAAGTGGACAACAGATAAATTTAGTTGGCTACTGCAATGGTATCCTCATAGATGTGCAACTCGACCGCTGTAAATTGGCAGAATAATTGTAGTATCTAGTTTAATAAATAACAAATCATATGAAAAACAAAATATTTTTAACACTACTCGTTGCCTTTACCATTATCAATGTAAATGCACAACAATACATCACTAAAACTGGCGTTGTGAAATTCTTTTCACACACCACCCTCGAAGATATTAAAGCTGAAAATAGAAAAGTCGTAAGCGTACTCGATAGTAAAACTGGCATCATGGAATTTACGATGTTGATGAAAGGTTTCGATTTTCCAAACCAATTGATGGAAGATCACTTCAATGAAAGCTATGCAGAAAGTAGCAAATACCCTAAAGCTGGCTTCAAAGGTACCATCACCGATATTTCTAAAGTTAATTTTTCTAAAGATGGTACTTACACTGTTAATTATACAGGAAAAATGACTTTGAAAGATGTAACAAAAGATATTACTGGCACCGCTACCATTGTTGTTAAAGGTGGCAATGCAACTGCAACTTCAAAAATAAAAGTTAAACCAAGCGATTACAATTTTAAAATTCCTGCAACCGCAGTTGGAAAAATTTCTGACGAAATGGATGTAGACATTATCATGGATTACAAGAAAAAATGAGACTAGCCACTACCGTATTACTTAGTATTTTTTGGGTCAATGCCATAGCCCAAACAGACAGCACCAAATTGATGCCTGTTCAAATTTCTGACACCCCAGGCTATCAAGCAGATACTTCTAAAAGTCTGCTAGATGGATTGACACTTGATGAGGGTCCCGACTTTGAACAAAACACCTTTAAAGGTACAAGAGTTATTAATTCTCAAAGCATCGAAATGCTAGGCAAGGCCAATATGGATTATCGCATCTCTCACCGTTTCGGAACACTTAATACAGGTGCTTATAATTTGTATGGTTTAGACCAAGCTTACCAAAGAATGAGTTTTACTTTTGGTTTGTCTGATTTGTTAAATATTGAAGTTGGTAGAAGCTCTGTAAACAAAGTATACGATGCAACTGTAAAATACAAAGTGATGCGCCAAGCAAAAGGCGATAAAAAACGTCCGCTTAGTATTGTATACGTTGGCAACATGGCCATTCAAACACTTAAAAATACCAATCCAAGTTACGACCCTTATTACTTTACACACCGTTTGTATTATACCCATCAATTATTGGTGGCTAAAAAATTCAATGAGAAATTGTCGATTCAATTAATGCCTACCATTGTACACCGTAATTTTATTGATTCAGTGAAATACAAAAATACAGTGATAAGCATGGGTATTGCTGGTCGTTATAAATTAACTAGAAAATTAGCACTAACAGGTGAATACTTTTATGTGTTGCCAAATCAAATCTCTCCATACTTATACCATAATTCTTTGTCATTCGGGTTCGATATCGAGACTGGTGGTCACGTTTTCCAATTGCATTTCACCAATAGCACCGGTATGAATGAAAAAGGTTTTATTGCCGAAACAACCAACAGTTGGGGTAAAGGTCAAGTGCATTTTGGATTTAATATTTCCAGAGTCTTCTACATCGGCAGAAACTAATAATAGAGGGCTGTTCCATTTATAGTACAGCTTGGGTTTTCTGTTCAAAATTCATTTAATTACTTCCACTTAATCAACTTACTTTTGATGATATGAAAAGCATGTCATTTAAAACAGTTGCATTAAGCGTATTACTTTGTGCCTGTGTGCCTCAAAGAAAATTGGATGATTTACAATTAAAATTCGATGCTTGCCAAAAGTCAAAATCGGAGTG
>CANFUB010000045.1 GCA_947450015.1 Bacteroidota bacterium
CCACCACCTTTATATTTTACCTTGGCAATTTGAAAGCCATAATCAAAAGTAGCGGAACTCGAAATGAGCCAAAAAATACATGAGTAGACAATTGATTTGCTTCGCATAAATGAAAATAAATAAGCCTTACAATTTTAAAGATAATTTTATAAAATATTATGTTTTATTTTGAAACATAATTGATGTTAAATAAAAAAGACCTTCGTATCGTGTTTTTCGGAACCCCCGATTTTGCTGTTGCTTCTCTTAAAGCAATCATCGATCAGGGTTATAATGTGGTAGGAGTGGTAACTGCACCCGATAAACCTGCTGGTCGCGGTTACGAGTTGCAACAAAGTGCGGTTAAAAAATTTGCAGTCGAACAACATTTGAATGTTTTGCAACCAGTGAATTTGAAAGCAGATGATTTTAATTTAACACTTGCTTCTCTTAAAGCCGATTTGCAAATTGTGATTGCTTTTCGCATGTTGCCCGAAAAAGTATGGAACAGTCCACCGCTTGGCACATTTAATTTGCATGCCAGTTTTTTACCCAATTACCGCGGTGCGGCACCCATCAATTGGGCCATTATCAATGGAGAAACCAGCACAGGTGTAACAACCTTCTTCTTGAAACACGCCATCGATACAGGCAGTATTTTATTACAAGAACCAACGCCTATTTTACCCGAAGACAATGTGGGTACTCTGCACGATAAACTCATGTTACAGGGTGCACAATTGGTTGTAAAATCATTAGATTTAATATTGACAGAGCATTACGAATTGCAAGAACAAGTTGAAGGCGATTATAAACACGCCTCCAAAATATTTACGGAACACTGTTTAATTGATTGGCGTAAGAAGGCAAGCGAAGTGCATAATTTAGTACGCGGCTTGTCGCCTTTTCCAACAGCATTCACAATTATCAATGAAAAGAAACTAAAGATTTTTGAAACCGAAATAACGGAACTGCAATCAACACAAGCTGGTGCTGTCGAAATTATTGATAAGGCCTTATTAATAAGTTGTGCCGATAAGAAAATAAAACTGCTGAGCATTCAACCCGAAGGTAAAAAACGAATGCCAGCTATCGATTACTTAAATGGTTTTAGAATTACTGAGCCAACGATTGCTCAATCATCGCTATAACTTCTGGGGTGTACCAATTAATACCTTCCACTTTTTTGATTTTTTCCATGCCTTTTTTATCAAATAAGTAGGTGGTTGGATAGGCGCTTACACCCATGTCAGGTTTTAATTTAGCGGAAGAGTGATAGAAGTTTAGACCAGAGTTAAATTTCTCTTTAAATTTTTGTATCAAATCACTTGGCTCGTCACTTATCATTAAAACTTCTAATTGGTCGCCAAATTTTTCTTTCAATTTCAATAAATCAGGTTGTTCTTTTACACAATCGCCGCACCAAGTTTGGAAAAATGATATAATTACTACCTTTTTTTTAAGGTCTTTTGTTTTTAATACGCCACCAGTTAAATTGGTGAGTTCTGTTTTCTTCAAAAGTGTTTCTAATGAGTCTTCTTTCTTCATTTTTTTAACAATAAAGCCTGTTATTACTAAGGCCAATAACAACGAAATAATAATGTTTTTTTTCACAGACATGTGGCAAAGTTAAGAATAATTTAAGGGAATCTGTTTTTTTAAATTGATGCTGAACTCGGATTTGAATTCCAATAAATCCAACAAATGTTGACAGTGATAATAAACTAACGTTGCGCTAATTTCTCATTAATAATTGAGTATGATTTTTGTAACATGGAAAAAAGAAAAATGCAAATCGCGGTTTTATCCGATATTCATTTAGGTACTTATGGCTGCCATGCCAACGAAGTACTAACCTATCTAGATAGCATTGATCCAGAAATCTTAGTACTGAATGGCGATATCATCGATATCTGGCAATTCAGCAAAAGGTATTTTCCTGCTTCGCACATGGCTGTCTTAAACAAAATATTGAAGATGGCGGCCTCTGGCACCCAAGTGCATTATCTTACCGGCAATCATGATGAACTGTTGCGCAAGTTTTCAGATTTCTCAATTGGGAATCTACACTTATCAGATAAATTGGTGTTAACCCTACAAGATAAAAAAGCTTGGTTTTTTCATGGCGATATTTTTGATGTGACCATGAAACATAGTAAATGGTTGGCTAAATTAGGTGGCAAAGGATACGATTTATTAATTATCATCAACAGAGCCATTAATTTTATCCTAACAAAAATGGGGAGAGAGCGAATATCCTTCTCTAAGAAAATAAAGAATTCTGTTAAAGAGGCTATTAAGTTCATTTCTGATTTTGAGCAAACCGCCACCGACTTGGCCATTAGCAATGGTTACGATTATGTAATATGTGGTCATATTCACCAACCTGTGATCAAAGAATATTGGAACGATGAAGGTTCTGTTGTGTATTTGAACAGTGGTGATTGGGTTGAAAATCTTACTTGCCTCGAATATTTTAAAGGCGATTGGAAATTAATACAATTCGATCCATCGGCACAACGTCCTGCTATCATCGAACCAAATTATGATACCACACCTATCAATATTTTGGAAAATCTATTGTTGCAAAAAAGAAAGGTTGGTTAATCACCAAAAAATTGGTTGTCAATTAAAGCATTGATATAGGTTTGATAACGCGCCTTTAGTTGTTGTTCCATCTTTAATTGCAGTTGCTTTTCAGGTTCAGTTAAAATATACCTGGCATATTTAAAAGGGATGTCTTTCCCTTGTTCATGCATACTTACCCTGTTGTTTGGTAATAATTCTATGCAGTAAGGATATTGCTGCAATTGCAAAATACCATTGGCATAATTGATTGCAAAATGATCAGTGGTGTCTAATAAGTTTGAACCAAAAGTGAAAAATTGTTGCTTACAACCTGCAAAGGATAATACCGTTGGCATGATATCACAATGCGAAACAGTATTGGTATCAATAACCGCTGTCTTAAAGTATTTGGGTGAATAGATTAATAGAGGAATTTCATAACGACCGCTTGGGCCATAAAAATAAGCATCCGTGCTATGAGAAGGATGATCGGCCGTAATAATAAAAATAGTGTTTTTAAACCAAGCTTGTTGTTTCGCCGTTCTAAAAAATTGAGACAGGGCATAATCTGTATATTGTACAGAACGGTGGATTGGCAAGGGTCCTCCCTTAAAATCTTTTTTGTATTGCACAGGTATTTTATAAGGATCGTGCGAGGTTAAGGTGAACACAGTACTGAAAAATGGTCCCTTCTTTTGTCCTAAAGCATTAGCAAAATATTGCAAATAGGGTTCATCCCATATTCCCCAACTTCCATCATGGTCGCTTTCAGGACTGGGATACTCATCTAATCCGAAGTAATCTATCGGACCATTGATGTTTAGATAATTGTCAAATCCCATCGATCCATTGTCGGCACCATAATAAAAAGAACAATCATAACCACCTTTATTAAGATAGTAATGGATACCATGTAAGGTATTGTTTTGAAAATTGCTATTAATAAAGGGGACATCAAGTAACGATGGTAGTGAAGTGAAGATAGCTGGAATACTCTCCATCGAGGTAGTGCCAGCGCTGTAAGCATTGGTATAGGATATACTTTGCTTGGCTAGTGAATCGAGAAATGGTGTATACCGTTGCTTTCCATTTAAGAACCCACAGTAGTCGCGACCAAAACTCTCCAAAATAATGAGCACGATATTAGGCTTATCGTTTGCTTTAAAATAAGGTTGGGATGTTTGAATGGGATTAAATATACTGACAAGTGTTTTGTTATCATAGTAATTCAAGCGGGTAGGAACAAGGGTATTATACGAAGTAAGCAGTTGGGTAGGGGAGTTAATGGTGGCCGAAACCCATTGAGCGTCAACATAACGTGCAGCGTCAAAGCTGCGTATAGGTTTTTTATAAAAGCCTCCGCGCGCTCCTAGGACTAAAAGTGACAAAGGCAAAAGTGTGATTAGTAATGTCAGAAAGGGCCTTTGTGCCTGTTGAACGGCTTTAAATTTGGGGAAGAAATGATAGATAGCAATTACAAAGAGAATAAAAACGAGCAATAACCACCAATAATTTATAAGGTATTGTCCAACAGAATTGGAAGGATCGCCTATCATTGTAAATAATTCTATGCCACTTCTACGGGTTTTTATTTTATAAAACTCGGTATCAATACAATTCATGAGAACGATAAAAGAGAGACCGATGGTAAATATTATCCGAAGGCTGAGTTGAAATTTAGGGCGATTGATAAAATTGAAAGGCAATAAACTCAATAGGTGAAAAACACTTAAAGCATAGACAATGGCTTGAAAATCGAAAAGAAGGCCAGCAAATAGGACCATGGGAACATCGGCAATTGGCGCATTTTTGAAATAATCTAGTAAATAAATTATAAAAAATAAGCGACTGATGGTTAAAATTAGCAAAGCAAAGAAGCAGCGCTTCAACCATATTTTGAGATAATTAATCAATGAATGTTGGGTTAGGAGGGGCAAAAATGCAGAACATGCGCCACATTATGAAAATAAATGACATTTTTTTCAAACTATATTTGCTAATATCAAAAAAAGTCCTACTTTTGCAGTCCTTTTTACAAAAAAAGAAACTGTTTAATAAATTATGCCAACCATCCAACAACTGGTAAGAAAGGGGCGACAAACCTTAAAATTAAAGAGCAAATCTCCTGCTCTTGATTCTTGTCCGCAAAGGCGCGGTGTTTGCACTCGTGTTTACACTACCACCCCTAAGAAACCTAACTCAGCAATGCGCAAAGTAGCGCGTGTACGTTTAACCAACGGTAAAGAAATTAATGCCTATATCCCAGGCGAAGGCCACAATCTTCAAGAGCACTCAATTGTATTGGTGCGTGGAGGAAGGGTTAAAGATTTACCAGGTGTTCGTTATCACATTGTTCGTGGTGCATTAGATACTGCAGGTGTAGAAGGTAGAAACCAAAGAAGAAGCAAATACGGTACCAAGAAACCTAAGGCGAAAGTAGCAGGTGCTGCAGATCCTAAGGCTAAAGGGAAAAAGAAATAAGAATCAATGAGAAAAGCAAAAGCAAAAAAAAGAATTTTGTTACCTGACCCTAAGTTTAACGAAACATTAGTGACCCGTTTCGTAAATAACATGATGTGGGATGGTAAAAAAAGTGTAGCATTCGGTATTTTTTATGACGCTATTGATTTAGTTGAAAAGAAAATTTCAGAAGAAGCAGGTATTGACACTTGGAAAAAAGCATTGAGCAATGTAATGCCAATGGTAGAAGTTAAAGCCCGCAGAGTGGGTGGAGCTACTTTCCAAATCCCTACTGAAATCGCACCTGAAAGAAGAGCTGCTATGGGAATGAAATGGTTAATTTCATATTCTCGTAAACGCAACGAAAAATCAATGGCCGAAAAATTAGCAGCAGAAATTGTAGCCGCATCTAAAGGTGAAGGCGCAACTGTTAAGAAAAAAGATGACACTCACAAAATGGCAGAGTCTAACAAGGCATTTGCTCACTTTAAAGCTTAAGGAGATAAAAAATGTCACGCGATTTAAAATACACTAGAAACATAGGCATAGCAGCTCACATTGATGCGGGTAAAACCACAACTACTGAGCGTATTCTATATTATGCCGGCGTAAACCATAAAATAGGTGAGGTGCACGATGGTGCAGCAACTATGGACTGGATGGCCCAAGAACAGGAGAGAGGTATTACCATCACTTCTGCAGCCACTACAGTTTTTTGGAAATACAGAGATAACAATTACCACATTAATATTATTGATACCCCAGGTCACGTTGACTTTACCGTTGAGGTAAACCGTTCATTGCGTGTTTTGGATGGTCTAGTATTCCTTTTCAGTGCAGTTGATGGTGTTGAGCCACAATCTGAAACTAACTGGAGATTAGCAAATAATTATAACGTAGCTAGAATTGGTTTCGTTAATAAAATGGACCGTTCAGGTGCCGACTTCTTAAATGTTGTTAAACAAGTAAGATCAATGTTAGGGAGCAACGCTGTGCCGCTTCAATTACCAATCGGTGCTGAAGATAACTTTACAGGTGTTGTTGATTTAATCAACTTCAGAGGAATGGTTTGGAATGAAGCCGATAAAGGTATGACTTACGAAGTTATTCCAATTCCTGAAGACATGATTGAAGAAGCTACTGAGTGGAGAGAAAAATTACTAGAAGCTGTTTCTGATTATGACGATAGATTAATGGAGAAATTCTTCGAAGATCCAAACTCAATTACAGAAAGAGAAATATTAGATGCTTTGAGAGCAGCTTGTTTAGATATGAAAATCGTACCAATGGTATGTGGTTCATCATTCAAAAACAAAGGTGTTCAAACAATGCTTGACTTGGTAATGGAATTAATGCCTAGCCCAATGGATAGAAAAAGTGTGATAGGCACTAATCCTGAAACTGGCGAAGAAGTTGAGCGTAAACCAGATTACAAAGAGCCATTCACTGCTTTAGCATTCAAAATTGCAACCGATCCTTTCGTAGGTCGTTTAGCTTTCATGAGAGCATATGCTGGTAAACTAGATGCAGGTTCTTATGTGTTAAACACTAGAAGCGGAAACAAAGAGCGTATTTCACGTATCTTCCAAATGCATGCTAACAAACAAAATCCAATTGAATTCTTAGGTGCTGGCGATATTGGTGCAGCAGTAGGATTTAAAGATATCAAAACCGGTGATACATTGTGTGATGAAAAACACCCAATCATATTAGAGTCTATGGTATTCCCTGATCCAGTTATCGGATTAGCAATCGAGCCTAAGACACAAGCCGATATGGATAGATTAGGAATTGGTCTTGGTAAATTAGCTGAAGAGGATCCAACCTTTAAAGTTAAAACCGACGAAGAAACAGGTCAAACAATTATCTCAGGAATGGGTGAGTTACACTTGGAAATCATCGTTGATAGATTAAAAAGAGAATTCAAAGTGGAAGTTAATCAAGGTGCACCTCAAGTTGCTTACAAAGAAGCAATTAAAGGTACTGTTAAACACAGAGAGACTTTCAAAAAGCAATCAGGTGGTAAAGGTAAATTCGCTGATATTCAGTTTGAATTAGGTCCAGCAGACGAAGAATGGGTTGGCGAAGGTTTACAATTCGTTAATGATGTTGTAGGCGGATCGATTCCAAAAGAATTTGTACCTGCAGTTCAGAAAGGTTTTGCTCAAGCTATGAAGAATGGTGTATTAGCAGGATATGCTTTGGATAGAATGAAAGTAAGATTGTTTGATGGTTCATTCCACGCAGTTGACTCGGATTCATTGTCTTTCGAAATATGTGCTAAAACAGCCTTTAGAGAAGCCGCTCCAAAAGCGCAGCCAATCTTACTAGAACCAATCATGAAATTAGAGGTTTTAACACCTGCAGATTACATGGGTGATGTTCAAGGTGATTTGAATAGAAGAAGAGGTATGTTAGAGGGTATTGATGAGAGAGCAGGTTCACAGGTTATTAAAGCCAAAGTGCCACTTTCAGAAATGTTCGGATACGTAACTAGTTTACGTACCATCACATCTGGTAGAGCAACTTCAACAATGGAATTTGACCATTACGAAGAAGTACCACGTTCTATGGCAGAAGAAGTAATCAAAAGAGTAAAAGGTCAAAAAGCAAACGCATAAATATAATGGTAACACAGAAAATAAGAATCAAGTTGCGTTCACACGATCATAATCTGATTGACAAATCAGCAGAGAAGATTGTAAAATCTGTAAAAGCTACAGGTGCCGTAGTAAGCGGTCCTATACCTTTGCCGACAAACAAAAAGATCTTCACTGTATTAAGATCGCCACACGTAAACAAAAAAGCGAGAGAACAATTTCAATTGTGCTCATACAAACGTCTTTTAGATATTCACAGTTCAACTGCTAAAACGGTAGAAGCACTAATGAAATTAGAACTTCCAAGTGGTGTAGATGTTGAAATTAAAGTATAACAGAATGGTAGGAATAATAGGAAAAAAAATCGGAATGACAAGCATCATTGATGCTAATGGAGCCAAAATTGCTTGCACAGTAATTCAGGCTGAACCTAATGTTATCTCTCAGATTAAAACTGAAGAGAAAGAAGGTTATAATGCACTTCAAATTTCTGCTATAGAAGTTAACGAAAAGCATTCAAATGCACCAGCAATCGGGCATTTTGCGAAAGCTAACTCTAAACCAATGTACTATTCACACGAATTCAGAGTGGATACAGTTTCAGGTACAATTGGCGATATCGTAGAGGTTACTATTTTTGGTGAAGGTGATTTCGTAGATATCATCGGAACTACAAAAGGTAAAGGTTTCCAAGGTGTTGTTAGAAGACATGGTTTTGCGGGTGTTGGTCCTTCAACACACGGTCAGCATGACAGAAAAAGAGCGCCAGGTTCTGTGGGTTCATCATCATATCCTTCAAAAGTATTTAAAGGTTTGAGAATGGCTGGTAGAATGGGTGGCAAAAGAATGAAGAGCATCAATTCAAAAATTTTAAAAGTGGTTCCTGAACACAATCTTTTAATCGTAAAAGGTTCTGTAAGTGGTCACAATGGAGCAATAGTAGTTATAGAAAAATAAAAATGGAAATCAAAGTACTTTCTACCAACGGCAGCGAAACAGGCAAAACAGTTAGTTTACCATCAGAGATTTTTGGTGTTACTCCGAATGATCATGCTATTTATTTAGACGTTAAGCAATACTTAGCGAATCAAAGACAGGGTAATCACAAAACAAAAGTTAAAGCTGAGGTTAATTACAGTACCCGCAAAATTAAAAAGCAAAAAGGTACTGGTGGAGCGCGTGCAGGTAGTATAAAATCAGGTGTGTTTGTAGGTGGCGGTAGAATTCATGGTCCACAACCAAGAGATTACAGTTTCAAGTTAAACAAGAAACTTAAAAGAGTGGCCCGTGCTTCTGCATTATCTTACAAAGCATCAACCAACAAAATCATAGCTTTAGAAAGCTTGACTTTTGACAAACCAAGCACAAAATTGTTCATCGAATTGATGAATAATTTGAAAGTGAATAACGAACGTGTATTAGTAGTAACGCCAGATAACAATACCAATGTGTATTTAAGCGGCAGAAACTTACAAAAAGCGAAAACACTTCCAGCAGCTGAATTAAACACCTACCAAATATTAAAAGCTAAAACTTTAGTATTAGTAGACGGATCCATTGAAGCGATAAAACAAACATTGAATTAAGCGTATGTCAGTATTAATAAAACCATTAATCACCGAAAAGTTAACCATGTTAACTGATAAAAGAAAGCAGTACGGTTTCGTATGCCAAAGATCAGCAACAAGGTTAGAAATTAAATCTGAAATTGAAAAGGTTTATGGTGTGGAAGTGGAATGGATAAACACCATGGTAACAGCTCCAAAACGTAAGAGAAACAGACGTACAGGACAAACCACAGGTAGAACAAACATTTATAAGAAAGCAATTTGTAAATTGAAAGAAGGTCAAGCAATTGACTTCTACGAAAATATTTAAAGAAAATGCCAGTTAAAAGACTTAGACCGATAACCCCCGGCACTCGTTTCAGAGTAGCTAATACATATGCAGAGCTTACTGCGTCAAAACCTGAAAAGAGTTTGACAGAAGCTTTAAGCAAATCTGGTGGAAGAAATAACCAGGGTAAAATGACCATGCGCTATATTGGTGGTGGCCACAAGAGAAAATACAGAATTGTAGATTTTCGCAGAGATAAAGCAGGTGTAGCAGCTGAGGTAAAAACTGTAGAATACGATCCAAATCGTTCTGCATTTATCTCTCTGGTAGAGTATGCTGATGGCGAAAAACGTTACATCATTTGTCCTAACGGATTAAAAGTTGGAACGAAAATCAATTCAGGTTCAGGTGCTACTCCAGATTTGGGTAACACTTTACCACTTGCAGAAATCCCTTTGGGTTCTATCATTCACAACATCGAAATGGCGCCAGGCCAAGGTGGAAAAATCTGCAGAAGTGCTGGTTCTTACGCTCAACTTGCCGCAAGAGATGGTAAATATGTGGTAGTAAAATTACCAAGTGGTGAAACTAGAATGATTCTAGGTACATGTTCAGCAACCATCGGTTCTGTATCAAATCCTGACCATAGCCTTGAAGTAAAAGGTAAAGCAGGTAGAAGCAGATGGTTAGGAAGACGCCCACGTACCCGTCCAGCAGCGATGAACCCTGTCGATCACCCAATGGGTGGTGGTGAAGGTCGTTCAAAAGGCGGACAACCAAGATCTCGTAACGGTATCTATTCTCAAGGTCAAAAAACCAGAGATACCAACAAGAGCTCGAATAAATTAATCATAGAACGTAGAAAAGGTATAAGAAATAAATAATGGCTAGATCACTAAAAAAAGGTCCCTTTATAGAATGGAAACTTGACGCAAAAGTTGCCACTATGAACGAAACTAAAAAGAAGTCGGTAATCAAAACCTGGAGCAGAAAATCAATGATCGCACCAGATTTTGTTGGACACACATTCGCTGTCCACAACGGAAATAAGTTCATCCCTGTTTATGTAACTGAAAACATGGTAGGTCATAAATTAGGTGAATTTGCTCCAACTAGAACATTCAAAGGACACGGAGGAAATAGTAAATAATAGTATGGAAGCAGTAGCAATATTAAGAAATTGTCCCCTATCACCTCAGAAAATGAGATTGGTAGTTGATCAGATACGTGGTCAGAAAGTAGAGAATGCTTTAAACATTCTTCAATTCAACCAACGTAAATATTACGCAGGATATGTTGAGAAACTATTAAAGTCTGCGATCAGCAACTGGGAACAAAAGAATAACGGAAGCAAAGCAGATGAGAATAACTTAGTTGTATCATCAGTATTTGTAGACGGTGCTTTTGTAGCAAAAAGAATGAGAACAGCTCCACAAGGCCGTGCTTATAGAATCAGAAAACGCTACAACCACATCACTATTAAAGTGGATAGTATTAACAATAAAGAAACACAATTAGCTGAAGCATAATTAATGGGACAAAAAATAAATCCGATAGCGCTTAGACTTGGTATCATCAGAGGATGGGAAAGTAATTGGTATGGTGGAAAGAATTTCGCTGATAAATTAGTAGAAGACGAAAAAATCCGTAAATACTTATTCGTTAGAATACCACGTGGTGGCATGTCTAAAATAGTAATCGAAAGAACTATTAAACGTATCATCATCACCATTCACACTGCAAAACCAGGTATCGTAATAGGTAAAGGTGGTGCTGAAGTTGATAAAATCAAAGAAGAGATTAAGAAGATCACTAAGAAAGATGTTCAAATCAATATCTTCGAAATAAAAAGACCTGAGTTAGATGCCAAATTGGTTGCAGAAACCATTTGCCAACAAATCGAAGGTCGTGTAAGCTACAAAAGAGCTACTAAACAAGCCTTAGCAAATACCATGAGAATGGGTGCTGCAGGTATTAAAGTAAGTATCTCTGGTAGATTAAACGGAGCAGAGATTGCACGTGCTGAGAAATACAAAGAAGGAAGAACACCTTTACACACATTGCGTTCTGATATTGATTATGCATTAGGTGAAGCTTTAACTGTATATGGTAAAATTGGTGTTAAGGTATGGATTTGCAGAGGTGAGATTTACGGTAAACGTGATCTTTCATTAAATGCTGGTTCAGACAGAGGCCCAAGACCAGAAGGTGGAAACGATAGAGGTCCAGACAGAAGAGGCGGTAACCGTGGCGGTAACGATAGAAGAAGAAGCGGTGGTCCAGGTGGCGACAGAAGAGATAATAACGGCCCAAGAAGTGGTGGTAACGATAGAAGAAATAAATAATTAGGAGAAATTGACATGTTAAGTCCAAAAAGAACCAAATTCAGAAAGCAACATAAAGGAAGAGTTAAGGGATTAGCTACTAGAGGGCATCGCCTTAGTTTCGGTACTTTCGGTTTAAAAAGTATGGAAGCATCCTGGATAACAGCCAGACAAATAGAAGCTGCGAGGGTAGCTTTGACCAGATTCATGAAAAGAGAAGGTCAAGTTTGGATCCGTATATTCCCTGATAAACCAATCACTAAGAAGCCTGCAGAGGTACGTATGGGTAAAGGTAAAGGAGCTCCTGAATATTGGGTAGCGATCGTAAAACCAGGCACCATTATGTTCGAAGTAACAGGTGTATCTTTAGCAATTGCCGAAGAGGGTATGGCGCTAGCAGCACAAAAATTACCAGTAGCAACTAAATTTGTAGTTAAACCTGATTATACAGAATAAATATGAAAGCCAGGGAAATAAAAGATCTTCCAACTAAAGAATTGGTTGAAAGATACAAAGAAGAAAAATTGAGACTTACAAAAGTTAAGTTCAATAATGCGGTTTCTAAAATAGAACAACCACATAAAATTGCGGAATCACGTAAAGTAGTAGCAAGATTGCTTACCGAAATGAATTCTCGTAGAATTGATAACGAATTAAAAGCAGCTGAAAAAAGCGTAAATAGCGAAAATTAAAAATGGAATTAACCAGAAACGCAAGAAAAGAAATCATTGGTCGTGTTAGTAGCAGTGCTATGAACAAGTCGATAGTTGTAGAATTAGAGACGAAAGTAAAACACCCGAAATATGGTAAGTATTTCAAAAAGACCAAAAAGTTTTATGCTCATGATGAAAAGAATGAGTGTAACCAAAATGATATTGTAAAGATTATGGAAACAAGACCATTAAGCAAATTGAAATGCTGGAGACTTGTAGAAATTATAGAAAAAGCAAAATAAAATGATACAAACAGAAAGTCGTTTAAAAGTAGCAGATAACAGCGGTGCAAAAGAAGTACTTTGCATACGTGTATTAGGTGGAACAAAAAGACGCTATGCATCTGTAGGTGATAAAATAGTTGTTGCAATCAAAACAGCTTTACCTTCAGGTGGTGTGAAAGCCGGTACTGTATCAAAAGCAGTTATAGTAAGAGTAAAAAAAGAAATCAGAAGACCTGATGGTTCTTATATCCGCTTCGATGAGAATTCATGCGTGTTGTTAAACGCATCAGATGAGCCAAGAGGAACAAGGATTTTTGGACCAGTAGCCCGCGAATTGCGCGATAAACAATTCATGAAAATCGTTTCATTAGCACCAGAAGTATTATAATCAGATGAAAACAAACAAAAATTCACATATCACCAATAAAATTCACATCAAGAAAGGCGATAGCGTTAA
>CANFUB010000046.1 GCA_947450015.1 Bacteroidota bacterium
CACATTCCCTTTCCATTTATACTCGGGCACACCCATTTCTTTTTTACCCGCTGGATTGATACGTGTGCCATAATAGTTAACTTTAAAGTCGGCCACAACGATGTCTTTCCATTGCAACTCAAGTGTTTTTCTTAAATCAACATACATGGTGTTCGACTCGTTCCACATTCTTCTAGACAATGCGAAATCATTGCTGTCCATGGCTTCTTTTATGAGACGTGTTCTGTATTCTTTGGCTTTTGCTCTAAAGGATAAATCTTTTGGGAAATCTTTTGAACTCCCATCATTCAAAATTGTCAATGGTAATAAATCGTAATAGCTTGCCTTTTCCTTATTCTTTTGAATTAAATAAGTCGATTGCAATTGTTTTCCATTTCCATCTTTAGGGTTAAGTTCAATGTATCTGTGGAATAACATTTCAGCGTAGTATGGCTTTTGTTCTTTTACATAATATGAAAAAGTTTGAAGCATATTAGGTTGCGTTAAATGACTTGTATAAGTATTAAAAGCAGCATAACAAGCCTCTCTTAAACCAATATCACCAAAGTATTTATAAATATTTTCTAAGAAGACTAACTGTCCTTGACCAGCAAAAATGTCGAATTTCTTAATTAATTCTAAGTTCTTTGATTTTGCCTTTAACTCCTTGCTTTTTGCATACAGTAAGATTAAACTATCGAATTGTTTTTGCTCATTCGATTTGGCCATACCATTTAACAAATAAATGTAAATAGAATTTTCTCTGTGATTTAGGAATGAATCGGTTGGAAAATCATTTAAACTTTGTTGCACCATTCTTAAATAATCTTCACTGGGTGGAATTTTTTCTAATGCATAGCGCATGAGGTTGTAGGTATACTCACTAAGAACAGGATCGTTTGGCAATATTTCTCTACCATTTTTAACAATGATATACGCAGTATCGTATTGCTTCTTATCAATGTAATATCGCCCTAATTGACGGAAAGGTAATTTACTGTAGCCATATAATTTCGAACCATTTTCTGTCACACTGCTATAAATCATTTCTGCAGCTTCTTTGAAATAAGGCAAACTTTCAATTTTTAAATTCATTTGCCAATAGCACTCTCCCACCAATACCAAGGATTGGGTATCCATTCCAAAGGATAAACTTCTTTTGAAAATGGGAAGTGCCTTCGCATATTTATTGGTATTGTATGCTTCTAATGCTTCTTTATTATTCGCTTTAACTATGTTTTTAAAAAAAGCCACATTCTCTGGCTCTAAATAAATAAATTTTGTACCAACCATGATAAGCTTATTTTCAGGATTGAATTCTGCAAAACGGATCGCATCTTTTAAAGCATTTGGGTATTTGATTTTCAGATCTGGATCTTGTGAAATACCATACATGATTTTTGCTTTTAACAGGCGCACCAAAGGATGGTTCTTTGTTTCCTTATTTTCCATACATTTATCAATGTATTTCAAGGCGCCTTTCAAATTTTTCTCGTTGAATTGTTTTTCGGCTTTATCATAATATTTCATTTGTGAAAAAGCCAAGGTGGTAAAACTTATAAGAACTATAAAAGCAAATAATTTCTTCATGTGAATTGTAACGACAAATTAACCTAAAATATTGTTAGCGCTACTAACAAGTTGTTCAACACTCCAAGCCTCTGGTTTAGCATTAAATTTAACTTTCGTTAAAGCCCAAGTTTCTTCAAACAATGTCGACTGCCTATAACTTTCTAAATTATCTTCATGCTCCCACATGCTATAGGTAAACATTACATTGGGTTGGTCTTTTTGTTGCCAAAGTGCTAAGTGGGTGCAGCCTTCACGGGCCCTTATTTTTGTTTTAACTGTTTCGAAAAGTGCTAGAAAATTTTCAACTTCTTCCGGCTTAAAACTCATTTTAACCAAGCGTATAATCATATTTTCGTGATAGAAATAACTGTATTTTCTTTGATTCTAAAAAGCTGAGATGCATTGCCTTGGTTAATGGCCAATTTTAGATAACCTGTTTTGCTAAACATTAACAATGCTAAACCTTGTCCAACTGAATTATAATCCTTATGGATTTCATAAAAATGAACATCTCTAACATATTGTATTTTCGCACTAAACTTACCTGCCTCAAATTTTTGATCGAATTGTGTTTTGTTTAAATTAAAATAACAATTGCCATGTGGATCGGTATAGATTCTCTCACAGACAATCATATTATCGTGTTCCATTGCTTTCTTTTGGGTTAGCATCACAGCGTTATCTGCGCGTTTCAATTGACTCGTATCGTTTTGAATCAATTGATTTAACACGGTTATTAATTCAGTGTTTTCGCAAGTGTAAAGCATTTCGTTTTTGCCAATTTCAAAAACCAAAGCGATTAAGCCATTGTTGGGAAATACAAACCACTTGTCGCGGTGTTTGTAAATAATATTTTGTGAAAGCGATCCAATGCGCACCAAGGTTATCATTTCTTCATTTCCATCGAATTCCAATTGATTTACGACGAAAGCTGCTTCAACAATGTTCTGTAATTTTATCTGATGTGAAATATCAACTACCTTGATATCCTTGATTCCTTGTAATAACTGACTGTGCAACAAGCCTATTTTATAGGAACCTGATTGAAAATCGGATATTAATTGAATGATTGCCAAAATTGATTATTTTCGTGTGCAAAAATATCCACTATTCACCCAATTAAAAAAGAATCTTTCACTTTGGCAGAAAAATCAATCCTCATCGAAGACTTGCAACCACAAGACATATATGGTGCAAATAATATTTTCCTAAATATTATAAAAAACAAAAATCCTAAACTTAAAATTATTGCACGTGGCGATGAAATAAAGGCCATTGGCGAAGACCAAGAGGTTGATGATTTCATCAGTCGCTTTCAAAAGTTTAATATTTCGATTATGAAAGGTCGAGAATTAAATGAGTCGTTGCTCAGCGAAATTTTTGGTTCAGATGATACTGCACCTTCTGATATTGCCGCAACAAAATTAATTGACAATGACAACAACACAATTTTGTTTGGCAACAATGGTAAGCCAATTAAAGCCCGCACAGCCAATCAAATTAAATTAGTGCATGAAATTGCAAAGAACGATATTGTATTTGCACTTGGCCCTGCCGGCACTGGCAAAACCTACACCGCAGTAGCCGTTGCTGTAAAAGCACTTAAAAACAAAGAAATAAAACGCATCATTTTAACGCGTCCGGCTGTTGAAGCGGGCGAAAGTCTTGGTTTTTTACCTGGTGATTTAAAAGAAAAAATTGACCCTTATTTGCGTCCACTTTACGATGCTTTGGATGATATGATTCCACCAGATAAACTTAAATTGTATATTGAGAATAGAACAATTGAAATTGCGCCTCTTGCATTTATGAGAGGAAGAACTTTGGACAATTGCTTTGTCATTTTAGATGAGGCCCAAAACACTACCGATTCGCAATTAAAAATGTTCCTTACCAGAATGGGGCCTTCTGCCAAGTTGATTATTACTGGCGACTTAACCCAAGTGGATTTACCCGCCAAACAAACGACTGGCCTAATAAAATCAACTAAAATATTAGACAAAATTAAAGGTATCAGTATTGTGCTTTTGAATGTCGATGATGTTGTAAGACACCGACTAGTAAAAGAAATCATTAAGGCATACGAAAGTTAAAAATCGTTTTTAAAAAAAATGATTACTTTTGCCCTGTTAAATTTAAGTTTTTAATGAACCAAACAAATACAGCGAAAATGGAAAAAGGACTAATGGCTACCAATTATTTTTTTAAGGATCAAACATCCTTTTACAGAGGCAAAGTAAGAGATGTTTACACGATTAAAAACGAGTACGTAGCAATGATTGCATGTGATAGAATTTCTGCATTCGACCACGTTTTACCTAAAGCAATTCCGCACAAAGGAGAAGTTTTAACACAATTGGCTTCATTTTTCCTTGATTCAACAAAAGATATCATACAAAATTGGAAAATTAGCACACCCGATCCAAATGTAACTTTTGGTATTAATTGTGACGCGATTCCGATTGAAATAGTGGTGCGTGGCTACTTGTGTGGGCATGCTTGGAGGGTATACAAAACAGGTGAACGCATGATTTGTGGTGTTAGAATGCCCGATGGATTAAAAGAAAACGACAAATTTCCAACGCCTATCATTACTCCTGCAACAAAAAACAGCAGCGGACACGATGAAGATATTAGTGTTGAAGATATTATTGCACATAAGATTACTTCAAAAAAATTCATGGACCAGATGGTAGAAGCTTCATTAGCATTATACAATAGAGGTAGTGATATGGCCAATGAACGTGGATTAATTTTGGTCGATACAAAATATGAATTTGGCGTGCATGATAAAAAATTAATTTTAATCGATGAGGTTCATACACCTGATTCTAGTCGCTTTTTCTACCTTGACACATACGAAAAACTGCAAAAAGAAGGAAAACCACAAAAGCAATTATCAAAAGAATTTGTAAGAGAATGGCTAATGGCGAATGGTTTCCAAGGTTTGGAGGGTGAAATAATTCCAGAAATGACCAATGAATTTGTAAAAAGTGTAACCGATAGGTACACAGAATTATTTGAAGCAATGACTGGCAAGGTATTTGTAGGTAGGGATTATGCAAACGCAGATAAAACTATAGAAGATAACATAAACGACACACTATTAACTATTTAAAACTACAAAAAACTATAAAACTAAATGAGACTACACACAATTAAAACTACACTTCTCCTTTTTTTCTCTCTAAATTTTATTATTCACAACGCCCAAACAGTTAAAACTTTTGCGGGCAAAGCTTATTCTGGTTCAGGTTTTTACAATGGTACCAGAAACAATCACAAAGATTCTATGTTGTTTTCTGCTCCAACAGGAATTGCCATAGATACTTCTGGACGCATTTATATTTCTAACGAACACAACATCATGCTAATTACAGGAACGAACTGTAAATTGGTAGCGGGTTACAACCTGGATCCAACCTCTGGCGGTGCACCCGACAGTAAAGATGGAACTGGTATAGCCGCGCGTTTTAACGGTCCTGCTGGCTTAACAATTATTCCAAGCACCAATGAGGTATTGGTGGCCGATGTCGACAACCATCAAATTAGAAAGGTAAGTCCTTATTTCAATTTATCCCAAGACCCTAGTGTTACAACCATTGCAGGGGTAAAGTTATTAAACGGTTCATTTCTTAACAGTACCAATTCATTGTCTAAGTTTAATGCACCTGTTGGAGTTGCCACTGCTGCCAATGGCGATGTATATGTTGCCGACAGAAATAACCATTGCATTCGAAAAATCTCTGGTGGCAATGTTACCACTATTGGCGGTAAACCAGGTATTCAAGGTCATGTGAATGGCGCCAATGGCACATCTACATTCGATTCACCCTTTAACGTTTTCATTGATGGCAATTATTTATATGTTGCTGACTACGGTAACAGTGCCGTTCGTAAAATCGATTTAAGCACTGAAATAACAACCGACTTTATAACATCAGGTTTAACTTCTCCAACTGCATTGTGTAAAATTGGCGGGGCATTTTTTATTGCTGAACAAATATGCGTTAAGCGATACGAAAGCAATGTTTTAAGTTTATATGTAGGCAGCACATCACAAACTGGCAACGTAGATGCAGCTGGGTCAGCCGCACGTTTTGAATACATTACAGGTATCGCCTACAGTCCACTACAAAATCTATTGTATGTAGTAGATAAAGGCAACAATGTCATTAAAAGCATTACACCAAGCAATAGCCCAGTTTGTAATTTTACTGTTTCTAATATTTCGCCTACCAAAGGTCAAACTGTTATTTTAAAGAGTACTTCAACCAATAAACCAACTTCATTCAAATGGACGTTTACGCCAGGCAGTTATAATTTGTTGAACAATTCTAAAATTACGGATAGCACCATTTACGTTAGTTTCACCCAAGCTGGTTCATTTACTGTTAAACTTTGGGTCGCCAACAATGGCGGAGCTGATTCATTAACTAAAAATAACTATATTAATGTTAGTAGTATTACCTCAGCACCTGTTGCAAGTTTTGTTGCATCAAAAACAAATCCAAAAGTCAACGAAGTGATCAGCTTAATCGATCAGTCAGCTAATGATCCAACAGCTTGGACTTGGAGAATAACGCCAGCTACCTACATTTTTACCAATGGAACAGATTCAAATTCTAGAATTCCAAATGTTAAATTTACCAATGGTGATAATTACAGTATCACATTAATAGCAACAAACAGTTTAGGTTCTACATCAGAAACAAAATTAAATTACATTAATGTTAATCTCTCTAGTGTTAAGCGCATTGCTACAACACCAATTAATTTGTTTCCAAACCCTGCCAATGGCGTTGTTAATTTAAGCCATGTATTGAATGGTAAAATTCAAATCATCAATATTCAAGGACAAATTGTATTAACACAAGAAAAGAATGAAACTGCAACTGAACTAAACATTGAAAACCTTGAAACAGGTGTTTACTTTATACTGTTGCAGACCGAAGCTGGTGTTATCAGTGATAAGCTAATTGTGAATGCACATTAATTCAAAATAAAATTCTTAAAAAGCCCTTTATAGGGCTTTTTTTTTGCCTAATGCATTAGACCCACTAATTGGGTAATGGTTTTCCAATTGCGTGTGGTGGCATTCAGCTTTAACTTATTTTCAATAAATTGGTTACTTATTTTGGAGTTACCATAACCATTGATGGGACAATGAATATAAATGGTATTATTTTCGATCAAATATTCATCGGTTCCAAAATCAAATTCAGAAAATTGTTTTACAAGCTCCGCATTTGGTAGCTCAGACAAAAATGTAACGTGCAATTTGCTTATATCTGTACTCCCCTTTTTCAAGAATGGATTGTTCTCAAAAATAAATTGTAATTCTTTATTGGATTTAACCAAAACAGGCACATCGAAACCAAAGACCTCTAGAATACGGTTAGCGATTAGCAATTCTAATTCTCTCTGATTTGATTCTTCGGATATGAAAACAACGTTTCCACTTTGGATGTAGGTTTGAACAGCATTAAATCCCAATTTTTGAAAAAGGTTTTTTAATTCATCCATTTTTATGATTTTGTGGCCACTTACATTGATGCCACGCAGTATACAGATATAGGTATTCATTTTCTTTTTTAATAACAATCGACATCTGCAATTAATTGCAATCCTTTGATATTATCCCGCAGTATAAGATAATCATAAGTTTTTGTAATAAATTGTTTGATGGCCTTTTCATTGTCCTTGTCTTTTTCCATTTTCACCAAAATATTTCGCAAATAAAAATTTTTAATTTTCGACACGAAAGGCGTTTCGGGGCCTAGGACTCGCGCCCCTAATTGCTGTTTTAACAATTGCGAAAATTGCGCTGAAACTTGGTTAATAATTTCTGGTTGTTTGTGTTTTATTGTTAGTTTAATTAGTCTGCTAAAAGGCGGGTAACTGAATTGCTCGCGTTCTAATATTTGTGAACTATAAAAGCCTTCATAATCATTGTTTGCAACCGCTTGTAAAACCTCATTCTTAACTTGCCTAGTTTGAATAATTAGTAAACCTTGTTTACCATGTCTACCGGTTCTACCTGCCAACTGAGAAAGCAACTGAAAGGTGCGTTCATAAGCTCTAAAGTCAGGGAAATTTAAAAGTTGATCGGCATTAATAACGGCCGCCAAGTGTACATTCTCAAAATCTAAACCCTTCACAACAATCTGAGTGCCCACCATTACATCAGCCTTACCATTTTCGAAATCGTTGATATAATTGCGAAAAGCATTTTTTTGTCGCGTACTATCTTGGTCGAACCTTATAATTCGCAGTTCTGGCAATAGCAATTGTAATTCTTCCACAATTCTTTCTGTACCATAACCCTGTATACCCATTGTATTGCTACCACACGCTTGGCACTGGGTAATATTCGGTTGATGATAGCCACAATAATGGCATTTTAGATTATTGCTGTATTTATAATACGTCAATGCAATATCACAATTCACACATTTTGTTGTCCAACCACAAGTGGTGCATTCAACAACAGGTACATATCCCTTGCGATTTTGAAACAATATCCCTTGCGACTTTTCACTTTGAAGCTGAATTAATTGATTAAACAAAGTATGGGTAAAAATACCGTGCATTTGTTTTGTGCGTGTTTCCTCTTTTACGTCTGCAAAAACAACATTGGGTTGCAAGGCTTTGCCATACAATGCTTTTAATTTCACCATGCCATATTTGCCTGTCATGGCATTGAAATAGGTTTCGATTGAAGGCGTTGCCGAACCTAGTAATATTTTAGCACCTGTTAGTTTTGCATAAACCATGGCTAAGTCGCGTGCATTGTAGCGTGGTGCCTTATCCGTTTGTTTGAATGTTGTTTCGTGCTCCTCGTCAATAATAATTAAGCTTAAATTTTGTAATGGCATAAACAACGAAGAGCGCGGTCCAATTAACAATTTAATTTCGCCTTTATTCGCTTTTTGCCAAATTTCAACTTTTTCAAACTGACTAAATCGCGAATGGGATACGGCCATTTTATCGGAAAAATATTGCTCGAGTCGTTTTATCAATTGTTCTGTTAAAGCAATTTCAGGCACTAGATAAAGCACACTTTCTCCGCGTTCAATTGCAGATCGAATGAGATCGATGTATATAAACGTTTTTCCACTAGCCGTTGCTCCATGAAGTAAAGTAGTTTGTTTTGTTTTAAAATGTTCTTTGACCGCATTTAACGCGATCGCCTGTTCTTCAGATAATACATAGTCGCTTTCCACATTCTGGTTCAACTGAATTCTATCAACCGTTACTTGGTATTGTTCAATGATGTTTTTATCGACCAATGCTTTTATTGCTGAGGCGGCTAAGTTGTATTTTTTTATTAAATCGCTTTTAACGGCATCCCAGTTTGGCTGACCAATTAAAGCCAATAAAGCTTCGTACTGTTTCTTAGCTTTCTTTTCTAATGAAACTAGTAAATCATTAAAGCTTTCTTCTTTAATCTCGGAACTCAGTTTAATTCTGGTAGACAACTTAGGTTTGTATACTTCTGTTATATCATCTGTAATAACAATTAACGCGCGGTCGTATAAACTTTTGATAATTTTAACAAAAGAAGACTTTGATTTTAATTCTGTTTCTATGGCCGAGATTCTGAGTTTTTCTTTCCCCTCTAATAGTTTTAATATTTTAACTTCTTTTTCGTCAAGTTTCTTTTCATCATATGGCACATCGTCTGCCAAAGCTACAAAAGTTTCACTTTCTATTTTTAAACCCGAGGGCAAAGCTGCAGACATTACATCGCCAAGGGTGCACATATAATAGTCGGCAATCCATTGCCAAAACTTAAGTTGTTGAGGGGTTATTAATGGCGAGTCGTCTATAAATGCCAATACATATTGCGCCTCATAAACTTTAGGTGGTTCAGAAGTAATATTAACAATAAGGGCGGTATAAACTTTTCTTGAACCAAAAACTACAAAGACGCGTTTACCAACCACTGCTAATTCATTCATTTCCTCCGATAATCGGTAGGTAAATAAACGCGGAATGGGCAAGGGTAAAACAACCTCAACGTATAAGGTCTCACGGTCATCAAAAACGGTATCTTCGATTAATTCACTCAAATGGTTTTTGGCGATAAATAATGTAGCATTTTTCCCTTATTAAGTTCTATACTTTCGGGAAATTCCATAATATAAAGTCCGCATGTATTCATTTCTTCAGCTCCATTTGTACTTAATTGATTGGCTAAATTGGTAATGCCAAAGTTATGACCTACTACCATGATTGTTTGATAATTTTGATTTTCTGAAATGATATCAAACATCTCCGATGCCGAAGCATGGTATAAATCATCAAGGTATTGAACGGGTGCATCCATATTAAAAAGCGCTAGGGTTTCCTTTGTTCGAATGGCTGTACTGCATAAAATAATGTCTGGAAGAATGTCTAATAATTTGAATGCCTTGGCCACTTCAGGCGCATCTTTTCTGCCCTTTTCGTTAAGTGTTCTATTAAAATCAGATGAAGTAAATTGAGAGACACTTTTAGCATGTCTCAGTAATATTAACCGTTGTGCCATGATTAGGATTTAATGAACTTTAAAACATTTAAACTTGCCAACAAATACCCTAACACCATTAACACACCACCTATTGGTGTTACCATGCCAAACTTTTTCATCCAAGGCATATTTAGCAATTCAGAAATTGAAATCAAGATTAATGTTGAAGAAAATATCAGCACACCAAATAAAAGTGAATAAATGGAAGCTTTAGATATTTTAAATTTTGTTGTAATATTGAGTATTAATATTAGAAACAATCCAAGTGAGTGAATGCTTAAATATTGACAAGCTGTGTGATACACATCGAGCATGTATGGCGTTAGAAGTCCTTTTAATCCATGGCTTCCAAATGCTCCCAATGCTACAGAAAGACCAAGCATAATGAGCACCACAACGATTAGTATTTCTAAATTATTTTTTAAAAACATGATACAAAAATATACTAAAATGAATGCATTCAAATTAAAATTATTGCTATTTTCGGGAAGCTTATGCACAATGGGTGCAATTCAATCTCAAACTTATCTTGGGCTTCAACAAAGTAATTATGGTGGCATTCATCAAGCCAATCTCAATCCCGCCAATATTGCCAATTCTAGGCACCGTGTATACGTCAATGGGTTTACGATGGGATTCGGTTTTAACAATGACTATTTGAGTTTAAACATGCCATTTACGGTGCAACAATTGGTTACCAATAAAGTACCAGCACAGTATCATAAAAATGGCAATCCAGATGCGCCTGTTGACTTTCAGGATGATTGGCTAAAGGAAAGTGTGAATGGCAAAAGCAAAAATTTAAACTTGTATTCGCAGTTTAGAACACCTGGCGTTATGTTCACCTTGACCAAAGGATTTGCAATTGGATTGCAATATAAAAACACCATCAGTTTTCAAATCAATGACATGGCCGAACCGCTTGCCCGACTCAGCAAATATGGCGTAGACAGCAGCAAAGGCAATACGCTTTACAGTGGTCCAAACCAATACAAAGTAGGTGAGCGTTTCGAAGACAATGCATTCACAGTAAACTTCAATGCCTATGGGGAATTAGGTGGAACGCTTGCGAAAACCATCATAAAGAATGACCATTTAATTGTTAAGGCTGGATTTACAGGGAAATATTTAATGGGCTATGCGAGTGGCTATATCAAAAACAAAGGCGTGCAATTTCGTTTACCCAATAAAGATACCATTATTTTTAATCAAACCGATGTAGAATATGGGTATACCGATCCCGCGATTTTCGAAAACTTGAAAGTTGTAAATCCCGATTATTTCAAAGAGAAACTAAAAGGTGCTGGTTTTGGCTATGACATTGGCGCCACTGTTGAATGGAGTCCAGAGGGAACTAAAAAACTTACCAATGACAAAAACAATTACCTATTGCGAGCTGGTTTAAGTTTATTAGATGCAGGTGGCATTTATTACAAAAACAATTTAAGAACCACCCATATTACCAATTCTTCTGACAAATATTTTGATGTAACTGGCGCATTTGGAAGTGCATGGGGTTCTACGAAAGATGGACTGCGTTTTACAGATAGTGTAATGCGTACAATTTTTCAAATAGACAGTGCTTACAAAACGGTAAAAACTTCGATGCCAACTACCATTAATTTACAATTTGATTACAACCTTTTTAAAAACCTATTTATAGGCGCAAACATTTCACAAGATATGCGTGGTAAAAAATCTATTGGTATTCGCAAACCCTCTTACCTTGTGGTAATTCCACGTTTTGAAAGTAAGTTGTTTGAAGTTTCTTTACCAATGGGCTTAATGAACGATTACAAAACTGGAAGAGTGGGAATTTTCCTAAGAATCGGTCCAGTATTTTTCGGTTCTGATAATTTAATTGGTCAATTAAAATCAAATAATTTTTATGGCGCTGATTTTTATTTCGGCATAAGCAGTGGTATAACATCAAAAAGCAAAGGCAAGAAGAAGTCATAATGCAACAAGTCAAAACACTTTAATTTAAATTTCAAATTAATCATATAAAAAAATTATTTTTGCGCTATGGACAAAGTGGTTTCAAATGCTGATGAAGCAATCAAAGACATTAAAGATGGTGCGGTTGTAATGTTGGGCGGTTTTGGATTGTGTGGTATTCCAGAAAATTGTATTAGTGCCTTGGTAAAAAAAGGAACTAAAGACCTGACATGTATAAGTAATAATGCCGGTGTTGATGATTTTGGTATTGGATTATTATTGAACACCAAGCAAGTTAAAAAAATGGTGTCTTCCTATGTAGGCGAAAACGAAGAATTTGAAAGACAATTACTGAATGGTGAATTAGAAGTAGAGTTAATTCCGCAAGGCACATTGGCTACCCGTTGCTTAGCAGCAGGTTATGGCATGCCAGTGATTTACACCCCTGCTGGTGTAGGTACTGAAGTTGCAATTGGTAAAGAAACACGCGACTTTAAAGGCAAAACCTATTTAATGGAAGAAGCCTTTGATGCTGATTTTGCTATCGTAAAAGCTTGGAAAGGCGACCACCATGGCAATTTAGTTTATAAAGATACCGCAAGAAATTTTAATCCATTAATGGCAATGGCTGGTAAAATTACAATTGCAGAAGTTGAAGAATTGGTTGAACCAGGAGAATTAGATCCTAATTTTATTCATACACCGGGCATTTACGTGCACAGAATTTTTCAAGGGGTTAATTATGAAAAAAGAATTGAACAAAGAACGGTTAGAAAAAAAGCATAATCCTATTAGTTCAAAGTTCTTCATTTTTCAGATGACCGTCAAATCAATTTTATTTTTCAGCCTGCTTGTTTTTTCAAAAACAACAAGCGCACAAACCTCAACGAATTATTGCATAAAAGGACAATTGGTAGATAGTGGCTCCAATCAAGCCTTAT
Source organism: Bacteroidota bacterium (assembly GCA_947450015.1). Classification (GTDB taxonomy): domain Bacteria; phylum Bacteroidota; class Bacteroidia; order NS11-12g; family UBA955; genus JABMMZ01. The sequence continues at coordinate 12,946 of CANFUB010000046.1, forward strand.
CGAATGTACATATTGAAGTTTACAACCAATTGAACCAAATCATTGGTAATGCCATTAACAGCGATAGTTTTGGTCGTTTTTCTTTTTGTTCTACCCAACCGATTTACAGTATCCACTTCAATTATATTGGTTACCA
>CANFUB010000047.1 GCA_947450015.1 Bacteroidota bacterium
AATATTGAAAAGACCGAAGACATGGATGGTTTCAAATACCATTTAGGTAACGAAGAATGGGTAATGATCCGTCCGAGTGGTACCGAGCCTGTGCTTAGGGTTTATGCTGAAAGTAAAACCTCTGAGCAAGCCTATGCTATATTAGACGCCTGTAAAGCTGCCATCCTTTAATCGCATGTTTACAAGACCACATATTTGGTGCTTGTTATTGTTTACACTCCCATTCTTAAAAGGCATGGGTAATACTGCCTCATTGCTTAAAACAAGAGCAGTTGCGTTTTCTGATTTTTCATTTAACACCGACAGAAATGAAACCTTAGTAAGCAAACAGAAAATTAATTTTTTTAAAGATACTAGCAACCATTTTCGCAAGAGAAAAACCTTTTGTTATACGGTTGGATTAGGCGGAACTGCAATGGCTCATATTGCCTTATCGCAATTATGGTATAAAGATTATCCCCAATCTAAATTTCATTTTTTTAATGATAATAAAGAGTGGCTTCAGATGGATAAATGTGGCCATGCTTTTTCATCCTATTACCTTGGTGTAACAGCCATAGAGGCGGCTAAATGGGCGGGCGTTCCAAAAAATAAGCAATGGCGTTGGGCCTTGTTCGGCAGTTTGTTTCAAGATCCTATAGAAATATGGGATGGCCTTTCAGCAGGTTGGGGCGCTAGTGCGGGTGATTTGGCGGCCAATACCTTTGGTACGATTCTATCGGCTGGGCAACACGCTTTATGGCAAGAACAAAAAGTAAAAATGAAATTTAGTTTTCACAAAACAGGCTTCCCTGCTTTGCGTCCCAATACTTTAGGTCAGTCGTGGAACGAACAACTATTGAAAGATTACAATGGTCAAACCTATTGGTTAACCTATTCGCCATACAAGCCCAAACCATGGCTAGGCATTGCAGTGGGCTATAGTGCTTACGGTTTATTGGGTGGTTTTAAAAATGAGTGGACGGATAAGAAAGGGGTTTATCACGACTATAATTACCAACCGCGTTACCGACAATATTTGTTGTCTTTGGACATCGACCTTACTAAAATTAAAACCAAGCACAAGGTTTTAAAATCTCTGTTTACTATTTTAAACGACATTAAAATTCCGTTCCCTGCGCTACAATACAGCAATAAGCAATTGAAGGCCTATGGTCTCTATTTTTAGTGTTTAAGCAAGTGTATTTTAACACTAGTCGTTAACCGTCGATTAGGCTTCCAAAAATGGTGAAATTTGCCTATCTTTGCACCCTTTATTTAAATTCAGTAGACAGAATATGATTAGTGCTTCAAATATTTCCCTTCGTTATGGTAAACGCATCCTTTTTGACGAGGTAAATGTCAAATTTATGCCAGGCAATTGCTATGGTATTATCGGTGCCAACGGTGCCGGAAAATCTACCTTTATAAAAATCTTATCGGGCGAAATTGAGCCAACTACTGGACATGTAGATATAGAAAAAGGCAAACGCATGAGTGTATTGAAACAAGATCACTTTGAGTTTGATAATTTACAAGTATTAGAAACGGTAATGATGGGTAACAAGCAATTGTTCGAAATCATTAAAGAAAAAGAATTGATATATGCCAAAGAAGATTTTACCGATGCTGATGGTATTAAAGCCAGTGAGCTTGAGGAAAAATTTGCTGAGATGGAAGGTTGGAATGCAGAGAGCGATGCTGGTTCATTGTTGAATGACCTAGGTATTAGCGACGACTTGCATTACAGAACAGTGCATGAATTGAGCAACAACCAAAAAGTAAGGGTCTTATTAGCACAAGCATTGTTTGGCAATCCTGATATCTTGTTAATGGATGAGCCTACGAATGACTTGGATGTTGATACCATTAAATGGTTGGAAAATTTCTTGGCCAATTTCGAAAACACTGTATTGGTTGTATCGCACGATAGACACTTCTTAGATTCTGTTTGTACCCACGTAGCCGATATCGACTTTAATAAAATAACGACCTACAGTGGTAACTATACTTTTTGGTACCAATCGTCTCAATTAGCATTGAAACAACGTTCAGATCAGAACAAAAAATCTGAAGAGAAGAAAAAAGAATTGATGGATTTCATTATGCGTTTCAGTGCCAACGTTGCGAAAAGCAAACAGGCTACCAGTAGACGTAAGATGATTGACAAGTTGAACATTGAAGAGATAAAACCTTCGACACGTAAATACCCTGCTGTGTTCTTTATTCAAGAGCGCGAGGCTGGCGATCAAGTATTAAACGTTGAGAATTTTAGCTATAAACACGAAGGTGTAACCTTGTTTAGCAATATTAACTTCTCTATTCGCAAAGGCGATAAAGTAGCATTCTTATGTAAAAATGCATTGGCAATCACCAAATTATTTGAATGTTTAAGAGGCGATGAAAAACCTAATACAGGCACTGCAGAATGGGGTATTACCATCAAACAATCTTATATACCGAATGATAACTCACAATACTTCGAAGGTGTTGATTTGAGTTTAGTAGATTGGTTAAGACAATTTTCAAAAGAAAAAGACGAAACATTTGTGCGTGGCTTCTTAGGTAAAATGTTATTCAGTGGCGAAGAGAGTTTGAAAAAAGCTTCTGTGTTAAGTGGTGGTGAAAAAGTAAGATGTATGTTGAGTAAAACCATGTTGGAGAGTCCTAATTTGATTATCTCAGATGAGCCTACCAACCACTTGGATTTGGAAAGTATACAATCCTTGAACAACAGTTTCATCGACTATAAAGGCACTTTGTTATTTTATAGCCATGACCACGAGTTCATCAATACAGTAGCCAATCGTATCATAGAAATTGGACCATTGGGTATGATTGATCGCAACAGCACTTACGATGATTATTTAGAGGATGAAACATTGAAAGAACGTAAACTTGCTTTGTTCAATCCGAACGCTGCTTCTAACTAATACCATCCTTCGACAAGCTTTGTATGACAATCGACAAGCTAAGGATGGAAATTTGTGATTATATTTTTAATTATAAATTAATTGTAACATTGCCAACTGCCAACTAAACCATTGCCAACTGGTCTTATATGTTTCATTTTAAACAATTCAGTATACTGCACCAAACCGAAGGTTTAAAGGTGAATACAGATGGTTGTTTATTGGGTGCGCTATCAAAATTTGAGAATCCCAAACACTGCTTGGATATTGGCACTGGCACTGGCGTTATTGCTATGATGTTGGCACAACAATATCCAAAGGCAAAGGTTACCGCTATTGAATTAAACAGCATAGCCTATCAGCAAGCCGAGCTTAACATTCAAGCTTCGGTTTTCAAAAATCAAATTGAATTGTTAAATGCAGATTTTACAAGGTATCATTCTGAGGCATTATACGATTTAATTGTTTGCAATCCGCCTTATTTTGCAAAGCATTTGCAAGGACCTAATGCAATTAAAAACATGGCTTTGCACAGTGATACTTTGCCCCCGAATGAATTAATTGAGAAAGTGAACACCTTGTTAAACCCAGATGGCCTTTTCATGGTGATTTACCCTGTTGCAGAAATGGAACAATTTAAAAAACTTGCGAATTTGATAGGACTCTATCCAAGGTCTATTTATAACATACAGAATAAACCGGGCAAGGCTTATCGCACCATCATTGGCTTTGGAAAAACAGAAGTAACACCCGAAGAAAGCACCTTGGTTGTAATGGATACCAATGGCCAGAGGAGTGCGGAGTTTAGTGCAATCATGCATGCATATTATTTGTAAAAAAGTATTCAACGCTATCCGATAGTACCAAATATTTTTTTAAATTGGCTGACAACCTTTTTATAAAAGCACGTCATATCATCATCCAATGGAAGGTGATGAATTTCTTTTTTGATTTTTTTCGCCAGATACAATTTCTTTTATCGTCTAATAACAAAACAACCTAAATTCATTTAATGAGATCGACACTTACACTCCTAATTATTTGCCTATTCAGTTTAACCCTTAAGGCACAATATAATCAACTTTGGATTCCAGATACTTTAAGTGGTAAAACCTTTAACCTCACTTTAAAAGACAGTTTTAAGCAAATTCTTAGCAAAGGTAATTCTACAATCACAGGCGGTATCAATGGTGCATTTTGGGGCCCTACCCTTTTTGTAAACAAAGGTGATACAGTGCACATGAATGTTAAAAATAAATTGAATGACAGCACAACGCTTCATTGGCATGGCATGCATTTACCGGCAGTAATGGATGGTGGTCCACACCAAGTAATACCGCCCAATACACTATGGCAACCTTATTGGAAAGTTACCAATAATGCAGGCACTTACTGGTTTCATCCACACTTACATGAAATGACCATGGACCATATCACCAAAGGTTTGGGTGGTTTATTGATTGTGCGCGACAATATTGAAAGTGCCTTAGCATTGCCACGTACATATGGTGTCGATGATATACCTTTAATTTTAACCGATAGAAGTTTTACTTCCAATCAATTTAAAGTCGTGCCTTATGGCGATAGCATGTTAACCAATGGTGTTATGCGTGCACAATTGAATGCACCAGCACAGGTAATTCGTTTTAGGGTTTTGAATGCTGCCATCGAACGCTCTTATAATTTAGGTTTTAGTGATGGCAGAACGTTTTATGTAATCGCTACAGATGGTGGCTTGGTTGACAAACCTGTAGGCGTAACAAGGTTTCTAATTTCTCCAGGCGAAAGGGTTGAAATATTGATTAACTGCTCGGGTCAAAGCGGCACCTCTGTCGATTTGAAAGCATACAATTCTACCCTCTCTAATTTTATTGCAGGTGGCGAAAATTTTCCGAATGGACCATTTGCCAATGCTTTGGGTAAAAAAGATTTCAATATTTTGAACATCAAAATTGGCGCTGCCAATGCCAAGGCTATCACCAATATTCCAAGTACTTTAACAACTAATCAATTTTTATCAGCCGCTTCTGCAAATCTTACACGCACCATTACTTTTACAGATAGTGCTGGTGTGCCGAATATCCTCGGACCCAATGCCTTTATTCTAGGGCACAAGATGTTCGATCTCAAATATATCAACCATACTGTTCCTTTGAACAATACCGAAATTTGGGAACTCAAAAGCAGTTCAATCTTTGCCCATCCATTTCACATTCACGATGTGGAATTTTATTTATTGAGTAGAAATGGTGCAGCGGTACCTGCATACGAACAAGGTTGGAAAGATGTAGTGTTGGTAAAAGGCAATGAAACCGTTAAGTTCATTGCGAAGTTCGATGACTTTGCAGATGCCACCCATCCTTTTATGTACCATTGCCATATTTCATTACACGAAGATGAAGGCATGATGGGTCAATTTGTGGTTACTACGCCAAGCAACGGCCTTACTAATTTGAATACTGCGGCATTTGAATATAGCATAATGCCAGTGCCAGCGACAGACAGAATCAACATTGTTTGTACCGACCCAAATGAAGTGTATTACATTACCATCACCGATCAATTAGGTCGTACAAAAATGATGTTGCCTCAGCCTGATTTAAGAAATGGCATTGACATCTCTTCTTTGGCTGCAGGTATCTACTTTGTTCAATTGATGGATAAAAAAACGAAGCAGTTAAGCATTCAAAAATTTATAAAATCCTAAGATGAAGAACTGCCGGTTACTATTTTGCTTGCCAATACTGTTGGTGCTGCTTTCATTTCAAAATGACTACCAATCAACCAATGGTCAGATTGGAAAAGTAATCCCTGCGTTCTCTTTAAGAAACATAGACAATAAAATAGTAAACTTAGTTGACTATAAAAATGCAAAAGGTTTTATTGTGGTGTTTACGTGTAACCACTGCCCTTTTGCAAAACTGTATACCAAACGTTTAAATGACTTAAGCAAACACTACGATTCACTAGGTGTGTATTTACTGGCTATTAATTCTATGGACACAGGGATTTATGAAGATGAATCGTTTGCGCTTATGCAAAAAAGAGCCGAAACAGAAGGCTATTTATTTCCTTATCTGCAAGATGCTTCTCAAAAAACGGGCAAACTTTTTAAAGCAAAACACACACCGCAAGCTTACGTTTTATGGAAAGAAAATAACAATTGGGTGATTAAGTATACAGGTGCCATTGATGACAATGGTGAAAATCCAACTTTGGCGAATCCCTACATTGCAAAGGCGGTAGATGCTTTGTTAAAAAATGAAACCTTAAGCAACCCTGAAACAGAAACCTTTGGTTGTCGAATTATCTACCGATAATCTAAACAACTTAGAATCACAAGCAATGTAAATGAATTTATACAAATACATTGGCATTTAAGCTTGGTAATTCAAAAGCGATTTCTAATGCGGGTAAAGTTATTAATCGAATTGAATCAGGCACTTAGTTGCTGTGAGGTATTAATATTGTATTAATAATAGAAAATCATTTCCCATTAAGCAAAATCTTCTCTACTTTTGAGCATCTTAAAAAATGAAAGAAAAAGCAGTCATTATTGGTGGTGGATTAAGTGGATCACTTTTGGCCATCTGTTTAGCTAAAAGGGGATTTGAAGTTGAATTATACGAAAGACGCAATGATATGCGCACAGGTAAAACAGAAGCTGGACGTTCTATTAACCTTGCACTTTCTACCCGTGGAATAGAAGCATTGAAAAAAGTTGGTTTGGCCGATCAGGTTTTAGACGATGCCATTCCGATGGATGGTCGTCAAATGCACAGTAAGGCTGGCGAACTAAGTTATCAACCATACGGCACAGCAGGTCAATACATCAACTCGGTTTCACGCGCAGGTTTGAATTTAAAATTAATTCAATTGGCGGGTGAATATCCCAATGTTAAATTGTTCTTTAATTGTAAATGCACTGAGGCCAATCTTAAAAACAATACTGCTATCATTCTTAAAGAGGATGGCACGGAGGTTCAAGTATCGGGCGATGTGATGTTCGGAACAGATGGCGCTTTCTCTGCTATTCGCAGCGAAATGCAGAAAACCAATCGCTTTAATTATTCTCAAAATTATGAGAACTACGGTTATAAAGAATTGGAAATTGCGCCAGGTAAAGATGGTAGTTTTCAAATCGAAAAGAACGCCCTTCATATTTGGCCACGTGGCGAATTTATGATGATAGCCCTACCAAATCCTGAAGGCAGTTTTACTTGTACTTTGTTTCTAGGATACGAAGGCACCCATAGTTTTGCCAACTTAAAAGATGAAGCGAGCGTGCTCGAATTTTTCAATACGTATTTTGCCGATGCAGTGCCGATGATGCCTGACTTGGTGAAAGACTTTATGGATAACCCAATTGGTAATTTGGTAACTGTGCGTTGTAACCCTTGGGTGGTAAACCGTTTTGCTTTGGTAGGCGATGCGGCCCATGCCATCATTCCTTTTTATGGTCAAGGTATGAATTGCAGTTTTGAAGATGTAAAAGACTTGGATGATTTAATCGAACAACATTATCCGAATTGGGACACTATTTTAGATGAATACCAAAAAGCCAGAATTATAAACGCCAATGCCATTGCCGACTTAGCTTGCAAAAACTTTGTTGAAATGCGCGATTTAGTGGGCCGCCCCGAGTTTATGAAGTTTAAACATGTGGAGCACGACCTTTGCGATTTGTATCCTGAGCATTTTAAGAGTCAGTATGAATTGGTAACGTTCAATACCACGCCCTACAGCTATGCGCAGGCACAAGGCGGTAAAAACGAAGCTTTGATAAATCATATTATTGAGGCAGGGCTCGATGCTGACTTAGGTAATAAATCACTCATTCTGCCGTTAATAGAAAAATACAAATAATGAAAAACTTAGGAATCTTTGCCATTTTGATCATAGGATTAAGCGCTTGTTGCGGCAAAAGGTATGATCCCTATTTTTACGAAAATGCTTTGCAAATTAATTTGCATTACGGGCATAAAGGTTTTGCCAAAGCAGACACCGTGTTTGAAGTAACTTTTTATTACAACCGTTTGACAAGTAATGGTAGCGATTCATTCATTGTAACAGATTATACCAACGATTTATATTTCGCACAAAACGTTCCAGATAGTGCACGTCAAATTGCCATTAGCACCTTCGATTATTACAAAATAAAAATTAAAAGTCTCAGCAGTTCCTTTCAAGATTCTATTACCAATATTGGCTATTCCTATCGCCAAAAACACGAAGGCAATCGCAGATGTGGGTATAACCGTAAAATTTATTTTGATGTGCATGGCACCTACAAAAACAAAACGTATAACAGTGGCAGCGATCCTTCTCTCGCCATTCTGGTTAAACCCCATTGATTAACACTTTTTGAAAAAACAGTCGATCTAATTTGAGAAAAGTATTCGTTAAAAATCTGGTCTTATTACAAGGGCTCAATTTAATTATTAAGCCTGTTTGGTTGTTAATTATCGACCGTATTGCACAGAACTCATTAGGTGCAGCCTATGGTGAATACTTTATTATCCTTAACCTAACACTTTTGTTAAACATAGTGCTCGACTTAGGGATTCAAAATTATAATAACACTAAAGTGGCGGGCAATTCGCTTTTTTTCAAAGAGAATTTCACGTCTATCTTGTTGGCAAAATTCACTTTAAGTCTCGCCTATTTTGCCATTATCATGTACATCGGCATGCAGCGTGAAATGGATGCTAGCTTACTTTTAATTATTGGTCTCAATCAAATTATAACCTCCTTTATTCTCTATCTCAGAAGCAATATAAGTGGTTTGCAAAAATACACCATCGATAGTTTATTGTCTATTAGCGATAAAACATTTGCAATCCTATTCTGTATTGGTTTTTATTTCTTAAAACAAATTGATATTTGGCATTTTGCATTTGCTCAAATTGCAGGTTCTATTGTTACACTTTTCATCGCAGCTTATCTAAATATTCGGTATTGGGGTCATATTAAATCAGAAAGCAAACAGGGGCAACTCCAGCTCTTAAATGTTTTAAAGAAGAGCATTCCCTATGCGCTGCTTTTTGCATTGATGGGCTTTTACACCCGTGCCGATGTGATGATGATGGATTGGTTGCTGCCTAAAAATGAGGCCATTTTCCATTCCAGTATATATGCACAAAGTTTCCGTTTACTCGATGCTGCATGTATGTTTGCTATGTTGTTCTCTGGTCTGCTCTTGCCCATGTTTGCTAGGTTATTGGCCGAACAACAGGACATCAAGCCATTGACCGAACTATCGGTTAAACTGCTCATGGTAATTGCCATTCCAGTAGCCTTAGCAGCGCATTTCTTTGGCGAAAAAATAATGCTTGCCATGTATGAATTTAATGATATCGAGGAAGTCATTTTATCGGGCCAAGTATTTGGGAACATCCTATTCTGTTTTATACCGATGTGCCTCGTGTATACATTCGGCACCTTACTAACTGCCAAAGGCGATATCAAAGCCATGAACATTTTTGCACTAATTGCCCTTACTGTGAATGTGGGTCTGAATTTAATATTGATTCCCAAATACCAATCGCATGGTGCTTCCTATAGTTCGTTGATTACACAAACCATTTTTGCAGGGCTTTGCACGGCAAGGTGTTTTTATCTATTTAAATTTAAATTCCATATAAAAACAGGCCTACAATTCTGTGTTTTGATTGTTTGCTTATTTGGTGTATTCTTCCTTGTTAAAGGTCTCAGCAGTATATGGATAAGCCTAGGAATCTATGGAATTGGAAGTGCACTTTTGGTATTAGCCTTGCGCATCTTTGACATTGGCAACCTGTTGAAAATATTGGGTATCAACAAACAATAATTTCATTTTTCACGCGTTGCATCCAATCAATGCTCAATTTTACTATTTTTGCACACTTAATTTTACTACATCAAGCATGCAAAATCAATTTGAAGAACAAAGCTCAAAAAACGGATTAATTACTTTTAATGATGTGTTAGCATTGTTTATGCGCTGGAAACGCCAACTTGTAATTGTCGGTATTTCGGCCATTGTTTTATCGGCTGCTCTTTCATACCTTATTACGCCTAAATACAAAGCCTCTGTTATTTTTTATCCAACCACCAATAACTCTATTAGTAATGCCTTGTTAACCGATTTAAACCAAAGACAAAAAGATCCATTGGAATTTGGTGAGGAAGAAGAAGCAGAAAAAGCTTTACAAATTTTGCAATCATCGCGCCTAACCGAGCGTTTGATTAAAAACTTCAACTTAATGAAGCATTATAAAATTGATGAGAACAGCAGTTTAAAAAATACCAAACTTCAAAATAAAATTGAATCGAACATTAGCTATAGCCGTACCCGTTATTTATCAATCAAAATTGATGTATTAGACGAAGACCCAAACACTGCGGCAGACATTGCCAATGGTATTGCGAATTTATACGATACCATTAAGAATGAAATTCAACAAGAGGTAGCCGTGCCTGCCTTGGCCATTATGAAACGCGCCCTTGATAGCAAACAACAAGAGGTGAACGACATTAAAGGCAAAATGCAAAAAATTGGTGAAGACGGTGTTACCAACTATGAAGAACAATCGAGAGCCTTGGCCGAAGAAATATACAAAGCCCGCTCACGTGGCGATATGGGTAAGGTGAATGATTTAATGCAAGAACAAAAAAACTTGGTGCAATTTGGTGGCGAGTTCACTTCATTAACCGAAACATTGGTACTCGAATTAGAAAAACTATCCGACCTACAACAAAAATACGAGAAAGCTGAGATTGACGTAAAAGAGAGATTAAACAATAAATTTACTGTAAGTGCCGCTGGTGCTGCTGAACAAAGAGCTTACCCTGTTAGAAAATTAATTGTGTTGGTTGCATTGATCTCTGCCTTAGCTGCTGCCTCAATCTTCTTTGCCATCTATGAGAAAATTAAAGGAGTAAAAGCCTAAATTGTCTTCATCACGCCACATATTTAATTACGATATCAAAACTTTATTATTAAAGTTTGTACTCCCTTTAATGGCCATTATCTTAACGGCCATTTATTTTGAGTTGTATGTGATTGCCTTGGTTCCCTTTGCCATCGGTCTTATTTTTCTTTGTGTTTACAATCCAAGTTTCTATGTCTTATTAATTTGCTTTTCTGTTCCTCTTTCTGTATTTGTAAAAGATGTTGGCGGTGGACTCGGTTTATCCTTGCCCACAGAGCCCATGATATGGCTGTTGTTCATCCTTTATTTTTACCAACTCATTATTAAAGGTGAATTCAATATACGCTTGTTAAAAACACCTTTGGTAATGGCCATCCTCATTAATTTATTTTGGATGTTCATTACAGTTTGCACCAGCACCATGCCTTTTGTTTCGCTTAAATATTTTATAGCGCGCACCTGGTTTTTAATGACCTTCTTTTTCTTCTTACTTAAAATATTCGAGTCGCCTTCGAACATGAGACGTTATTTATCATATATGATTTATGGCACTTTTATCATTGTTAGTATTACGGTTTTAAAGCACGCCAATGAAGGCTTTTCGCGTGGTTGGGGTTACAGCATTATGCAACCCTTTTTCGAAGACCACACCATCTATTCAGCTTATATTTCATTCTTTGTACCACCTGCTATCATGTTTGCCATGCGCGGCAACTGGTTTAATTTCAATGGTTTTCAACGCTATGTTTTTGCATTCATTGCGCTGGTACTTTTAGTGGGCATTGTATTCTCTTATACCCGAGCCTCGTGGTTGAGTTTATTGGTGGCCATGGGTTTTTATTTCATTATAAAACTAAAAGTAAAATTCAGTAGCATGATGGTCGTTCTAGGTTTGGTTGCCATTATTGGATTCATCAAACAAGATCAATTGCTCTACAGCCTCGAAAGCAATAAACAAGGCAGTGCCGATGATTTAGAATCGCATGCACAATCGGTTTCGAATATTACCACCGACCCCTCTAACCTCGAACGTGTGAACCGTTGGCATTGCGCCATCTTAATGTTCAAGGAAAAACCCATCACTGGTTTTGGTCCGGGCACCTACACTTTTAAATATGCACCTTTTCAACGCCCTGAGGATTTAACTTTAATTAGTACCAACAGTGGTGACTTAGGCAATACGCACAGCGAATATTTCAATGCCTTATCAGAAATGGGCTTGCCCGGTTTCTTAAGTTGGTTGGCAGTGTTTCTGCTCTCTGTTGCTTTGGGTTTAAATATTATTTACGATGAAAAAAGATGGCCTTGGCAGCGCAGTTTGGCCACCGCAGTATTATTGGGACTCATTACTTATTATGTGCACGCTCTCTTAAACAATTACAGCGATTTCGATAAAATAGCTGCACCACTCTGGGGTTTCATGGCGATATTGGTTGCTATTAAATACTATCAACCCAAAGAAAACATTTCAGTTGATGGTACTTCAGAAATAACAAAAGATTAATTACTTTCGTGAGGTAAGCGCATTATTCAATTTGTTTAAAAATTCACCCGTACTCCGCAAAATATTCAAGCATCCATTGGGACTTATTGGGATGGTGATAATATTGTTTTGTGTTGTCATTAGTCTCCTTGGATATGCCATTACCCCTGATAAAACAAAGCATGCCAATGCTATTAATTTACCCATTGCCTTGCTAAAACCGGGCACTAAAATCCAATTTCTTGAAATCGGTGAAGCACCAAAATCATTTGGCAATTTTATCAATGGCGAAACCGAATCTGTCAAACAAATAGCCATTACCAATTATCAATTAAGCAATGATACACTCACCATCGACTTGTATAATGGTGGCCTTGAAACCAGCTTAAAAGAAAAATATGCAATCTCTAAAATTGAACCTTACCGCTTTATCTCCAAAACATTTTGGTTGGGCACCGACGGTTTGGGTCGCGACCTACTAAGTCGCTTACTCATTGGTACGCGTATTTCCCTATCAGTGGGCATTGTATCGGTTATCCTCTCCTTACTCATTGGCACCCTATTGGGTTTAATGGCAGGTTATTTTAGAGGCATTACCGATCATATTATTTCATGGCTGATGAATGTGATTTGGAGTTTGCCAACTATGCTTTTAGTGGTGGCCATTAGCTTTGCATTGGGCAAAGGTTTTTGGCAAATTTTCATCGCCATAGGCTTAAGCAGTTGGGTTGAAGTAGCGCGTGTTGTGCGCGGTC
>CANFUB010000048.1 GCA_947450015.1 Bacteroidota bacterium
AATATTATTTAAATAATGGTCGCTGCGCTTGCCAGTGGCCCAAATAATATTAACTGCAGCCATTTCTTTTTTTATCAAATATTCAATACCCTTTTCAAGGTCGGTTTTGTTTTGGTCGGGGGTAAATTCAATGGCAGTATCTGGGGGTATTTGGTCGCGTAGAGTATCAATGTTTAAGCCATCAAAATCGCCCAATGCCACATCGAATTTAATGCCTAGTTCTAATACACGACTAAGGGCGCCATCCAAAACCACAATAAAAGGACTCCACTCCAGTAATTGGTTGAGTAAATCCATAGAACAAGCTTGACCATTGGCTATGATTAATGCAGGTTCCTGACCTTCTCTTACAATGTGGTGTGATGACATTTATTTATTTACATTGAAGACAGTGCTTTCGGTTTTACCTTCGGTTTCAATATTAATGATATAATTTCCGCTTTGCAATGTTTCGATTGCAAGACTGTTTATGCCAGCTGCTAACTTTCCACTTTGAATTAGTTCTCCCAACATATTGTAGATGCTGTAATTGGCAACATTGTATTGTGCGTTTAATTCAATATTTAGCAGATTGTTTGCAGGCACAGGAAAAATTTGAAAAAGTGAATTTGATTTTAAAGTATTCTTTAATCCAACATTGTAATTGTTTTTGATAGTAGCTTTAAATACACCACGGCCATGCGTGAAAAAATAGATATCTTTTTTATTTACACTTACTTTGATACTGCTTATAACAACATTTGGCACGCGGGTGTCCTTAATCCATGTTGTACCACTATCTTCGGTAACATAAAGACCAAAATCGGTGCCAGCAAAAATAACTTTTTCAGGATTTACAGGATCACATTCCACCCAATTAACAGGTAAGCCTTTAGGTAAATTACCACTGATGTTTTTAAATTTAGGGGTTCCAGAAAGCATATTGATGCCTTTGTATAATCTGCCAGAATCATTGATATTACTATAAGCTAGATACACTCTGTCGCGGTAGCCTGGAATAACTTTAATGCTGTTACAAAATGAACTTTTAATTGCATTTGGAAGTTTAGCATAAAAGTTAATAAGTTTAGGTTTGGTATTTAACATTGAATCGAATCCGATTAAACTATTGCTACCACCTGCATAAACTGCTGGATTAGCATCGAATGATGAATTGGAAGCAAATAATTTTCCATTGGTGATACTGCCTAATTTTGTGAAATTATTGCCACTATTTTTGCTAATTAGTAAATTTAAACTTGCCGGATAAATCACCCAATCGCTGTTGTATTCACTAACGTCATAAGGTTGAATAAACCAGATGCCTGTACTACCCGAAGGAAGATTATTACTGATATTATTGTCAACAAAACCTTCGCGTCTTATAACAACACCATTTTGATATGATAAATAGCGAGTATCTTCTAAAGCATTGTGATAAAAAGCGTAAGCACCATCGCCACCAAAAATGTGGTTAAAATCAGTTGCTCCACTCATACTCTCGTTGGTGCCATTGTCTTGACAACCGCCCATAAAATTATTGCTATGAGGTGAGACTGCACCAGAATAAAATTGGGTTACATTGTAGCCGTTGTTAAGCGATTTAAATTGAGAAAAATTATTCCATTTGTATATACAAATACCACCATCACAACCAACCAACAATTCAGAGTCATTCATATTTTGTGCAACATGGTGATCAGAATGCATTTCATTCACTTTGTCCCAATTGCCACCGCCATTAGAACTTACACCTGCATCTAAGGATGCAATGTAAATACTGTTACTATCGTTCGATTTTACAGACATGGTTAAGCAATACCATGTGAAACTAAATTTAACAATGCCATTTGGATTGGTTCTAGGAGTAAAAGTTTTTCCACTATCACTCGATTTATAAAAACCATTCAGCACACCTGAATACCCATTGTCTACGCCTGAAATAGCGGCATATACTACATTTGGAAATTCTTTACAATAAGCCAATTCACCTCTAGCAGTTGCACTCGAATTGATAGAATTAATTTTAGAAAAAGTGCCTAAGTTCCCATTGGATGAACGGTAAACCCCTGAGCCTTTAACAGCGAATAATACACTGCCATTTGGTAAAACTTCTAGGTCATTAATTTCTGTAGTCGTTGCGTATACTTTAGAAAATGTTGCACCAGCATCTATGCTTCTCCAAAGTCCAGAAGAACCAGCAGAAACATAAAGTACATTGGTGTCTTTTGGAGAGCACTTTATGCTCCAACAAACATTAAAATTAGCATTATTAGTGGCACTCAATTGCGAAAAAGTGTTTCCACCATCCATCGATTTAAACACACCTGCACCAATAATATCGGCACTGTTCCCGCTGCCCTCACCTGTGCAATAGTATATAATATTGGGCAGAAATGGATTTTGATCCATGCCTGTTACAGAAGGACTAATTTGTTGGTCGTTGATTGCACGCCACGAAATACCCTTGTTATCAGAGATAAAAATTCCACCAGAGGCACCACCAGCAATAATTCTATTAGGATTACTAAGGTCTGTAATCATTCCTCTAGTTCTTCCGCCAACATTATTTGGACCTACCTCGGTTAAATTAAGCAAAACATCTGAGGTGGCTCTTTTGATAGATTGCGGCATCCAGTTGTAATGCGTTAAATCGGGCATCACATTGGTGCCATTGGTTTTAATATAAAGCAGTTGCTCTTGGTACCCAGGATGTCCTTCTTTTTCGGATTCGCCAATTTTGGTCGTAAATTTGCTGCAACTGAACAATAATAAAAGCGCAAAGGGAAACAATAAGTGATATTTTTGTATGAACATAAAGATACAAAAGTAATTCAAACGTGTTTAAAATAAAAGATGCAAAAGTTACAATTCCCAATATCAGCCCTCTTATTTATTTGTTTAATCGCTTGTTCGGCTAAAACAAACAATAATTCAACAAACGTTGTTAGCAATAAATCCAATATGAATGATAGTAATTTAAATAGAGATACCGCCACATTCGCAGGCGGTTGTTTTTGGTGTATTGAAACCACAATGGCGCGCCTTAAGGGTGTCGACACTGTGATTAGTGGTTATACAGGTGGTAAGACAAAAGATCCTACCTACAGAGAAGTATGTTCGGGATTTACTGGTCATGCCGAAGCTGTTCAAATAATCTACAATCCAGAAATAGTTGATTATAATACTTTGTTAACGGTGTTCTTTACGATGCACGATCCAACCCAATTGAATCGACAAGGCAATGATGTTGGAACGCAATACCGCTCTGCTATCTTTTACAATAGTCAAGCTCAAAAAGACAGTGCAGAAGCTTTTATTAATAAATTGACCATCGATAAGGTTTTTGATCATGCAATTGTAACCGAATTACAGCCACTAGGCATTTATTATAATGCAGAAGATTATCACCAAGATTACTACAATCAAAACAGGTTGGAAAACAGTTATTGTACTGCCGTTATCGATCCTAAAGTTAGCAAATTAAGAAAGACTTTTAGTCATTTGCTGAAAGATTAATTGTTCTTGCGAACACCAAATTCACGCATTTTTTGCTCGTGGTATTTTTGACTTTCTATCTCAAAAATTTGCCTATTTTCAATTGTATTATTTTCGTAATACCTTGACATGGCATTTGAATAATCAGGGTACTTATCTAAAAATCTGGCTTCTATAAGCGTTCTATACGGCATGAAATACATGATGGCAAAGAACACCATCCAAATAAAGTAACGCAGGTTGTGTATGAATTCAATTTTACGCGTAACAAGCTGCACAATTACTAAAAACATGAGGCCTAGAATGATGGTTAAACCACCAACCAACAGCATTGCATTTGCGCCAGGCCATAACATCAATTTGAATAATAGACCAGTTAATATGTTACTTAAAATGAGGCCTAAAATGGCGCCCATGGTGATTTTAAGGGCATTCAAATCTTGGTAAGTAGACTTGCTAAAAATTTTATACAAGTGTTTGTTGTTAAGCAATAAAAAGCCAAAAAGAAAATACAAAATAGCCAATAACATACTCGAAAAGACAACAATTGTATTTGTTATTTCAGTAACACCATTGATAATCAAAATGGAAGAAACAAAAATAACAACAAGCAGTATTATTTCAGTTTTGCGCATGCAATGGATTGTTTAGAGTGCGATACAGAAGCCCAAGTTCATTCTTAATTGAACGCCCCTTTGATAAGGTGAAATTAAGCCAATATTGAGTTGTTCATGGTGGTCTCCTGCTACAGGTATATAAACACCCCCTCCCAATGATAAATCAAGGTAAATATTTTCGAAAACAGATTTCCTTAAACCCATCATATAGCCAAACGCAACTGTAGAGGCCATTCTGTTTTCATTGAGAGTGTTTGTTTTAACATAGTATGGATTATAGGTCGTTGTATAGGTTGTTTCTGTGTATTTCATTGACAATGTCTTGAATGCAACAAATGGCCCAATCCATACATTTTTAATATAGTTGTTCGGTTTCCTATAAAAGCGGTATTGTCCTTCAACCTTTACACCATTCATATCTGAATAACCGTCATTTTTTAACTTATACAAACCAGGATTGGTAGATGTATAAAAACCAACTTGTGTATAGAACGATTCTTTATGAGCGGTTGCTTTTTCATAACCCATTTCAAAGCCTCCAACCAATAATGGAACGGGCACAAAGTGAATCATTTTATTAAAAGGGGTATTGCGCGTAACTGCACTGTATTCTTTTTGTGCGAATGCAGAAGTAGAAATAAAAACAGTTAAAATGATAAAATTTAAAATCCTTAAGGCTTTCATAATTCAAACTTAAGCGAATTAAACTAAAAACCAATCATTACATAAAAGGAATTTTTACCACTTTAGCTTTGAGTGCTTTGTCTCTCACCTCAATGTAAATCTCAGAATCGAGTGCGTTAAAAGGCGAATTAACATAGCCCAAACCGATTGCTTTTCCAAGTGTCGGAGATTGTGTTCCTGAGGTTACTTCACCTATGGTATTGCCTTGGGCATCTTTGATCATATAATGTTGACGCGGAATACCACGGTCAATCATTTCGAAACCAACCAATTTTTTCGAAACGCCATTGTCTTTAAGTGATTTGTGATAGGCACTATTCACAAAATCTTTTGTAAATTTTGTAATCCAACCCAATCCCGCTTCAATTGGAGAGGTGGTATCATTGATATCGTTGCCATATAAGCAAAAGCCTTTTTCAAGTCTTAAGGTATCTCTGCAACCTAAACCTGCTGGTAGAATTCCAAATTCAGCACCTGCTTCAAAAACAGCATCCCACAATTTCTTAGCATCTTTATTCGAAACATATAACTCGAATCCACCTGCACCAGTATAACCTGTATTAGAGATAATAACATGCTCACAGCCTGCAATGGCGCCTGTTTTGAATGAATAATACTCCATTGAAGACAAATCAACTTCGGTTAATTTTTGTAAAGCTTTAATTGCATTAGGTCCTTGAACTGCCAATAAACTTAGCTGATCACTGAGATTTTCCATTTGAACACCAAATGTGTTATGAGATGAAATCCAATCCCAGTCTTTTTCAATATTCGAAGCATTTACTACTAAATAGTATTCAGTATCACTGTTTTTATATACTAATAAATCATCAACTATACCACCAGTGTTATTCGGTAAACAGCTGTATTGTACTTTTCCATTAACTAATTTCGAAGCATCATTGCTGGTAACCAACTGGATTAAATCTAATGCTTTCTCACCTTTCAAAAGGAATTCACCCATGTGAGAAACATCAAATACACCAACACTGTTGCGCACTTGATTGTGTTCCTGAATTAAATTACTGTATTGAACTGGCATATTAAATCCAGCAAATGGTACCATTTTGCCACCAAGAGCAATGTGTAAATCGTTAAGTGCAACTAATTTTAGAGCTTGTGTATTGTCCATATGGCGGCAAAGATAATTGAATATTGGAATTAATTTTCAATTTGCACTTTCAAGTAACATTGAAAAACGGCTAAGGTATGAGCTTTGCCTCGTTCCACCATTGGTCCATCTGCGCTAAGCCAACAGTGCGTAAATCAAGGTTAAGTTCTTCGGCTCTTTCTTCTATATGCTTAAAACGCTTTATAAATTTTCGATTGGTTTTTTCAAGTGCATCGTCTGGGTTGATATTGCTAAACCTTGCATAGTTAACCAAAGAAAATAACAAATCGCCTAATTCGTTTTCTTTTTCTTCATCCGAAGTGGCCTCTTTAAATTCTAATAATTCTTCATCAACTTTGGCCCATACTTGTTCTTTTGTCTCCCAATCAAAACCAACTTGGGCAGCTTTCTCCTGCATACGATAAGCCTTTACTAAAGCGGGCATCGATTGAGGGACACCACTTAAAACGGATTTTTTCTCATTGCCTTTTTCTTTTAGTTTAATCTGCTCCCAATTTTGTTTGACAACATCGCTATTCTCTGCAATCACCTCGCCATAGATATGTGGGTGTCTGCGAATTAATTTTTCGCATAATTGAGTCAATACATCTTCAATATTAAACTGCTTTTTTTCTTCTCCGATTTTTGCATAAAAAACAATGTGCAAGAGAATATCACCGAGCTCCTTTTTAATTTCCTCAGCATCATTTTTCAGAATAGCATCGCTAAGTTCGTAAGTTTCTTCTATGGTTAAATGCCTAAGCGATTCAGTGGTTTGTTCCTTATCCCAAGGACACTTCTCTCTTAATTCATCCATTATGGTTAATAGTCTTCCAAAGGCTTTTAATCTTGCGTCGGTATGCATGGGTCAAAATTACAGATTTATTTTAAGCCCGTTACTGAATTAAAATAGTTTGCCAAATTTAACCTTCAATTTAAATTTCGTGAAGGATTCATTTCCCCTAATGTCAATTCTTTGGAGACGATATAGTTGTTTTAAATCAAGCTTGTTAATTCTATTGCCAATGCGCATGGCATAGAGAATACCTGCATTTTTGAAAACATTGCTTAAAGCACTGAATTGCGCCATGTTCTTTTTTGGATAAGCACCATAAGTATAAGCCCAAACAGGCTCTACAGGAATTGATATACCATTAAAACTAGCCAAACATTTTTGAACTTCAGCTTCCCAATGCTTAGGTTCAAGGTCCATTAAACTAAGATGCTTTTCGCTGTGATAGCCATATGTTACGAAATCTTGCATTTCGATAAGTTGGCTTGTATTAAGAAATTCTTGTACCTGATTGTCATGCATTAGTTTCTTGCCAACAAAGTCACCAACTAAAAAGATTGAAAAAGGTATTTTAAGCGCTTTAAAAATTGGATAAGCAATTGTGTAGTTATTGAGATAGCCGTCATCGAAAGTGATTAATAAAGGCTTTTCAGGCAATGGTTCGTTTTTTTTAATAAAGTTTGTTAATTGATGCAAGGTGATAAAGTTATACCGATTCTTTAACCAATGCAGTTGCATTTTTAATTGTTCCTCAGAAACAGTTAGAAAATCTGTTTCCAATTTGGCAACCTTGTGATACATTAATACACGAAGTCCACTCATTTTTTTGAATTTAATTCATGTAATTTTAAATACTTAACAACATGGTACCAAGCACTCAAATAACTCCATATAAATCCAGCTTTACCATTCATAAAATTTCTATAAACTAAGAAGTGCTTTAAAAAATAGAAAGGAAAACTTACAACCGTTAACATTAGAGATCGGCTTTTGCCCTTTTCTTTTAGCTTAATAGCGCCAATACTCGTGTACTGGTTAAATTTATCGAAATAGTGTTTCAAATTTTTATAACTATAATGTAAAACAACATTTTTTAATGCGCCAATAGGTCCATTAATCCTTACTTTCTCGTGCACTTTGGCATCATCAAAATTTCCTGATAATTTATTGAATAAGCGAAGATGTTTAAAATTACTTTCTTTACCATGAAGAAAAACTTTTCCTAAAAAGACATGCCGAATGGGGATGGTATAACCCACTTCAGCTGATTTTTTAAAATCAATTGACAGTATTTCTTTTATTAATTCATCGCTTAGAACCTCATCGGCATCAATGTTAAGAATCCATTGATGTGCGGCCTTGCTCACTGCAAATTGTTTTTGGGTGCCAAAACCATCAAAAGTGCGATTAAATATTTTACAGCCATATTGTTCAGCAATTTCCAAAGTATTATCGGTGCTATGATCATTCACTAATACAATATCATCGCACCAATGAAGTTTAGGAAGTGATAATTGAAGATTATCAGCTTCGTTCTTGGCAATAATAATAACTGAAATGGACATTGGACGGCTCAAAATTGCAGAAAACTAATGAGATTATAAAAATTAAATCAAGATAAGAACAGAACCATTATCAGCGTTTACAAAAAAAGAACACTAGGAATGCTTTCTCTTTTTAGGATTGATTAAGCTATCTGAAGGTAGCGTGGTTTCCATTTTTAAACGAATGCCTTTTGCCCAATCTACTAAAGCAGTTTTTTGTTCATCTGATAATTTTGCATTGCCATGGATGATTGTATACGAAGACAAGGGCATTTCACTTTCTTCGACCTCTTCAATTACCTCTTCTAATTTGTGGTATTGGCGGTAATAAGGATATTTGGCAAACTCATCAAAATTCAATTTGCGCTTTCCTTCTTCAACATGGTCGTTTAACCACCATGCCACTGGTTGTATATTGGCATACCAAGGATAAACGGTTTTATTGCTGTGACAGTCATTACAAGCGGTTGTCAAAATAGCATCAATTGGTTCAGGCACAGTATAAATACTTGCAATACTATTTACTTTTATACCACTTTCATTTTTAGCAGGTTTGAAGAATTGCATAATTATGAGCAATACTGCTAATACTAGCAAGGATTTTTTAAGAATGTTTTTAAATTTCATATTGAAATTCAAAATTAGATAAAATTTTGAGTGATAAAATATGATTTATTACCGAATTAAAAATAAAACACCTTTGGTGTAGCGGGTCGCTGTTTTTTTACCCTTATAGCTAATGTAATATACATAATAATCTGTAGGGCATGGCTTTCCTTGATAAGTACCATCCCATCCAATTTTTGAATTATCGCTATAGAATACCTTTTCACCCCATCGGTTAAAAATGGCCATTGTTGATTTTGCAATTGAGGTAGATTCTATCTTGAATACATCATTCATCTCATCATCATTAGGTGTGAAAGCAGTTGGCAATACAATGGTTACGGTGTCTATCACACAAATATTAACACTAAAACTGTCTATACAATTGCCAATGTTTCTAATGGTGAGTTTTACCTTGTAATTTTCTTTTAAACCATCAAATAAATGAGAAGGATTGGTTGTTGGGTCGTATGGTATAATCGTACCATCTCCAAAATCCCAAGTGCCTGTTGTGCCGCCATCACTTAAGTTAATAATTTGCAATTCCGCATTGTTGCTATATAAGCATCGATCGTTTGGAGAAAAAGAAAAATAGGCGCGAATATTACTAAACCCAGGAATGTTAACACTTGTATCGTATTTACAACCTGTAACTTTATTGGTAACAATGGCCCTATATGTGTTATTAACGGGCGCATTAATCAACGAAGTGGTTTGTGGTGGAATGGTGTTCCACAAATAGCTGTAAGCCCCATTGCCCTTCATTTTTAAATCAATGAAACCTTGATTGCCATAACACTGAATAGGACTCGTAGCACTTGAACTATACATTTGTGGATGTACATAAATTAGTTGCTGCTGTATAACAGAATCACTGCAGCCATCTTTAAGCGTGGCAGTATATAATCTAGAGGTGTTTGGAGAAACAAAAATAGCGCTCACATTGGTTGAACCTGTGCTCCATTTTAAATCATAATTATTCGTTCCACCACTTGATTTAGTATTTAAGGTTACTGTTGAGCCAATGCAAATTGTATCCTTATCTGATAAAAGTTTCAGCCTTAAAGTATCACCAATTTCAACATCTAATACATCTTGATTAATGCATTTACCTGTACCATACACATATTTTAGTCGGTGCAAACCAGTTCCAGCTTTGCGGGGATTGAAAGTATTCCCACTCGTACCTAAACCAGTAAAAGTGCCACCAACTGGGGTAAGATTAACCGAGATGGTTGTATCTCTGAAACAATAATATTGTGAAAGCCCATTAATTTTTACAATAGGTAATGCATTCACTTTGATTCTGATGGTGTCTTGACAACGGCCAGGAAGGTTGTATAAAATTAAATGTGTGCCAGCTCCAGCCAAAGCAGGATTAAAAATACCTGTAATAGCATTTGTGATTCCTTTGCCTGCAAAGGTTCCTTTTTTCTCGCCATTGTATAATTGATAAGCGTTATCAGCTATACAGAATGTGGTATCCTTTTGAATATTGGCCCTTGGATAAATTTGAATAATGATAGTGTCTTTACAGCCATTACCATCGCCAATTAATTGATGAAATGTTCCCCTGCCGGCCAATGCGGGACTAAACTTTTGATAATACACAGAATTGCCAACAATGGCATTGCTGCCAGAAAATAATAAATTCCAAGGGTCATTAAAGACATATTGATAACGCAAGTAATAACTCGTATCACTTACACAATTCTTAACAGTATCCTTGTAAAAACGAGAATATCGCAAGTACATTATCTTGTCATCTTTACACCCTGTTAAAGTTGTATAGGTTAAATTGACTTGTACAAAGGTGCTTTTTCCTGGTACTTTAAAAGTATCGGCATCGAATATGCCAGCGATAGGGTCGAAAATTCCCTTTCCTGACCATTTTCCACCGGCAGGCAGTCCTGCAGGAAGTGTTCTTTGACCAGCATCAGGACAAGCAATTTCATCCCAGCGTGCATCAACGTCTTTAATATGTCTTTTAAGCGTGTCTTTGCATCCATTAATGTTGTAAACATATAACTTGTTTCCTGGTCCAGCGTTGAATGGAATACTAATTCCTAAAAGACTATTTGTAATACCGGGGCCTGACCAAACGCCTCCAATTGGCGTAAAAGTCATGGTGTCATAAGGTTTGGATTTGCATAGGGTATCGATTTTTTTAATTGAAATACCACCAATATTAATGTCTTTCTTTGAGGTGCAACCATTCCAAGTATATGTTACTTGGAAAGTGCCATTGTTAGAGGGAGGCGTAACGATGCCAACAGAATTAATATTGGGACCACTCCATGTTCCACCAGGTGGTGAAAAGTTTGTAACTAAAAATGGGTTACTATTTGGACAAGCTGCATTTGGTGGACCTGCATTAATGGCTTTAACTGTTACAATAACAATATCTGAGCATTTACCATTTTGATAAACAATATTAAACACACCACTTCCTGCAATGGCAGGATTAAATGTTCCATTACTTGCATTTGTAATACCTGTTCCAGACCAAGTGCCACCGCTCGGATTGGCCACCAAATTAAATGGGCCACTCGATTGGCAAACAGTTGTATCGTTTTGAGCAATGGGTGGTGTAAGCACTCTAATATCAACTGTATCTCTACCGGGTACCGAAACACCATCACTAACTTCTAAAATATATCTTGTATCTATTGTCGGACAAATAATGTGTGGTGGTTTCCCTATTAATCCTCCACTTAGCCAAGTGTATGTATAATTGGCAGCATTGCCACCGGTCACAGTCGATGTTAGAGTTACACATCCACCATTACACAGTGTGTCTTTGGTAGACTTTAGAACCACTTTGATAGGACAGTCGGTAATTTTAAAATTCAGTTTTGCATTAATTTTCCAAATGCTATCACATTTATCTTTAAATGTGGAATTGAAATCGAGTGTATAATTTCCGCTTTGATTTAAACCAGAGGCAAACGTGATATCGAATGTATTCGATTCGTTTTTATTGTCGCAGCTAACACCTACAGCATTTGTTATAGCTGTAGTTAATGTACCAGAAAGTTTAAAATTTTTAGCCTTAACGGAATCACAATTAAATTTCTGATCAAGCACTACACGAATCGCAGTGGTTTTGCAATTGGGATTTGTAATGGTATTGAATTTGGGCTGAGGTACTGAGGTGATTTTTGCCTCCCAACTTAATTCAAAACCATCCCCATTTACAAATTTATCGGAGTGAAAATAAAATGTAACACAGCTATCTGTTGTAGAAAATGTACTTGATGGTTTGTTATTATTGTCGAATTTTTTTAAAAGACTCGCAAAAGTATCATCGCCATTGTATACTTTTAAATAATCTGCTCCTGCTTCAACATTAAAGGGATTGGTAAATTTTATGTTGATTTTACTAGCACCACTTACACAAATGGTAAAAATAAAGTTTTCATTACTCGCATACCAACTTGAGTTAACCTTATTTCCTTCGCTATCCGTTAATTTACCTCTGCAATCATACACCCTATTATTGCTCATTTTATAGGTTGTTTGCGCACCAAGGTTAGGCAATAGGAGGCAAAGTAAAATAACTGCCCCTATCAGCTTTCGGCTAAAACGGGATATTGGGTTAAATCGATATAAAATTGCTAGAATCAATTATTTAGTTATCGTTATAATTGGTGTAATAATGCTATTGCTCCAATTGCCTGCGCGGTCTTTTAGTTTAAGTTCGAAAGTTGTTGTTTCACTGTTTGCGGTTCCAAGCAAAAAGGTGTTTTTCATCTGTACAGCAATAATTCCTTTTGTTTTTATCTCTGAGCCAGGTGGTGATAATGGTTTTACAAAATAAAAATCGGCTTTATTTAAACGCTTATCCTTGATTTGTAAATCATTCATATCAGGGTTTAATTCACCAATATCACCATCGCCATCAGTGTATTCAAATCGTATGACTAAGCTATCTTTAAACTGTAAAATTGTAGTTGAAGAAACATCTAGCAATTTAATAAATGGCACATTGCTATTGCCACTTAAGGTGTCATCTTTCTTACAACTACCTATTAACACTAGTAATACTAGTATCAACCAACTAAAACGATTATTTATAAAATAGTAACTCATTTGATGCGAATGGCAAAATATTTTTTAGCATTAAAGGCCGATGGAACCGAAGGAATATAAACTGG
>CANFUB010000049.1 GCA_947450015.1 Bacteroidota bacterium
ACGATTAAGGGCGTTGTAAAAGATTCCACTTCAAACGAATTGTTAACGGGTGCTAGCATCGTGTTAAATCAAACAAATTACAAATCATCAAGTGGTTTAGATGGAAGTTTTATTCTAAAAAACATACCAGTTGGTATGTATTATTTAAAAGTAGAATATGATGATTACAGAACGAAAGTTTTTACTATCAAAATTTCCTCAAAAGACAGCATTGTTAATCTTGTACTTGAGTTGAATTTATCTGCCAAGCACTTAATAAAAGGTTACACAGTAAAAGCCCGTTATGATAGAGAGTCAGATGAGAGTGCAAGAAGGTCGGAAAAAAATGCTGACAATATTCAAAACATCGTTTCAGCCAAAACAATTCAACTCCTTCCGGACATTACAACGGCAGCTGTTTTGCAAAGAGTATCTGGTGTATCGCTTGAAAGAACGAGCACCGGTGATGCCAGATATGCTGTAATACGCGGCATGGATCAACGTTATAACTACACATTAATCAATGGGATAAAAATTCCTAGTCCCGATAATAAATACCGCTATGTGCCAATGGACATGTTTCCTGCTGATTTGTTAGAAAGGCTTGAAGTTGTAAAAGCCCTTTCGCCAAGTATGGAAGGCGATGCAATAGGAGGGGTGATGAATTTGGTGATGAAAAATGCACCAGATAAATTAACCATCACCTCAAACTTGGGCAGTGGATTCAGCCAATTATTAAGTAGTAGAGGTTATACAAATTTTGATAGAAGCACCGTTAGTTTAAAATCACCATCCGATTTAAATGGTCCAAATTATATAGCCACTGCCAATGATTTCACCTATAAAAATTTTGATTACAAAACCAGAACACTGCCACTCAATGGAATTCTTGGATTTTCAATAGGTAACCGTTTCTTGAAAAATAAAAAGATGGGAATTATCGTTGCAGGTAGTTTTCAAAATTTATACAGAGGCTCTAACTCTATTTGGTTTCAACCAGAAAACCAACCACAACCAGGCAATATACCATCCTTCAATGATATTTTTATTCGCCAATACAATGTGCAACAATCGCGTTTAGGCTTGCAATCAAAAATCGATTACCAATTCAATGCCAAGCATAACATCAGTTTGTTTTTGGTTGATATGAAATTAAATGAAACCCAATTTCGCCATACCATCGATACAAGTTTGTCAATTGGTAGGTCGGGCACAGGTACTGGAAATACCTACATTCTTAATCGCTCTCGCATGCAAAATCAGAGTATTTTTAATTCAACTTTGCAAGGCAACCACACACTCTTCAATCATTTTAAAATGAATTGGTCGGCTGTATATTCTTTGGCCAAAAGTATCACGCCCGATTGGTCGGAATACCAAACAGTACAAGTAGTTGGATACGATATTAATGGTGTTCACAATTCAACACCACCAGTATTAAATATTCCTTTTTATAGAATATGGACCAGAAATTCTGACAAGGACTTAGCTGGCTATCTAAATTTAAACTACGATAATAAACTCTTTGGTCAAGAATTTATTTTAAGCGCAGGCGCATTGTATAGAACCAAGGATAGAGATAACCATTATAACGAATGGGACCTCATTCCCAAAACATCTTCTACAGGGCAACCACAAATTTATGATGGACATTTAACCCCGGATAAATTTCAATTCAATGGTACCTCTGCAGCCCAAGGTAATCAAGTGAATCCATTAACCTATAAGGCTACGGAATTGGTTAAAGCCTACTATGTGCAATTGAAAATGGTATTGTTTAAAAAATGGGATGTATTAGGTGGCTTCAGAACAGAAATTACCAAACAAACTTGGACCACAGTGCAAGATCCTAAAATTGTGTATGGTGTTAAAGGTGTTGTGCCTTACTCAGATTTATTGCCAAGTTTACAGATAAAATACAAACTTACGAAAAGAAAAAATTTAAGAGCATCATATTTCAGTGCGGTTAACCGTCCAGGCTTTTTTGAATATGTGCCCTTTAAAGTTAATGATGATAATTTTAGCTTAAGCGGTAACCCAAAATTGAAACATGCCACCTCAAATAATTACGATATCAGATATGAGTATTATGCAAAAGGACAGGACCAAATTTTGATTGGTGGATTCTATAAAAAAATATACAACCCTATTGAAACAGGCGTTTCATTTACTGGAACTTCAAGTGCTACCTTAATGCCTTTTAATTTTGGTACTGCTACCAACTACGGAATAGAATTATCCTTTATTAAATTCATGGGGGTATATGGCGTTTCAGGAAACTATACCTACACACATTCAAGTATTACAACTTCAAAATTATTTTACAACAAATCATTTATTGCCGAACCAACTACACAAACACGACCATTGCAAGGCCAGTCGCCACATATCGGTAATCTTTCATTCTTGTACAAGAATGCAAAATTGGGATTGGATATGCAATTAGCAGCAGTTTATACCGGTAAAAAAATCACGTATTTATCGCCATATAAGGATCTTGATTATTGGCAAAAAGCAATGACCATGATTGACTTTTCAGTAGAGAAAAAAGTAAAAAAATATTTTACCATTTATTGTAAAGTCAACAATTTATTAAACACGCCAGTTATTGTAGAAATACATCAACCGAATGTTTATAGAACAGGCAAGTTCGCCTTAACAGAACAAACAAGCGATAAAAAAATATTGGTTCAGAAGGATTATTTCGGACAAAATTTTGTTGTCGGCTTGCGCTTTAAAATTTAAAAAATCAAACATATTAAATCAAAAAATCAACCAATTAAAATGAAAAAAGTTCAATTACTAATGATCGCAGCGATAGCTGTTGTCTTTATTTCTTCTTGTAAAAAAACAGAAGATCCACAGCCTGAGATTTCAACTCCTCAGTTTCAAGCTGGTCAAACCATTACTAGCGACACTTTGAAAGGAAGTGTTAAAGGTACTTTACAGTCAGGTAAAACTTACTACTTTTACAACCAAGTAACCATCAATGATGGTGATACTTTGGTTATGCAAAGCGGTGTGAAATTATTGTCTTTAAGTCCTAATGCACAATTAATCGTTAAAGGTTCATTTGTATCACTGGGTACTAAAGATAATCCAAATTGGATTACTGGTGTAGATGCTTATAACAATCCTTCTAAATATAAAATCTTCTCACCTCAAGATCCTAACGTTGATCCAGGTTTAAAACCAAGTGGTATGTTATGGGGTGGTATTCAGTGCGACAAAACCACCAAATTGTTAGATATTAAATTTACACACTTAGATTTTGCAGGTGGAACTGCTAGTGCTTCAAACCCACCATCAGGTTATACTTCTGGTAGTTTATTGTTTGTTATTTTATTCCAAAATCCTGATGGATTTTTAATTTTCGAAGACAATTGGGTATTTGGAACTTCTTCTGATGTTATTAGAGCGAATGGTGGTAAAGTGCACATCATGCGTAATTCAGTTGAAAAATTGTCTTATAACGACGGTGACTGTTTCAACGTTAAAAATTCATCAATAGGCGATATGGCTTTCAATCTAATTGTAGGTACTGCAAAAGGTGGAACTAAAGCTTCTAACAAAGGAACTTATGGTAGTGTTCAAACACAAATTAACATGTATAACAATACCTATATTTCTGGCGGTTGGAGAAGTGTTGACCCAGATAGAGGTGCAAACATTAACTACGAGCAAGGTGCTAGAGGTTATGCCTACAATAACATCATGGTAAATTGCAAAACTGGTTTCAGAATTCTTGAGAATCCACTTGCTGATACTGCTAATTGCCGTTATGGTTATAACTTGAGTTATGGCGATTCATTGTCTATTGTTAACCGTATCTATCCTCCAACACATATCACTAAACCAAACTCTCATGATATTCCAAGTCCTGCTTCTTTCTATCCTGGTTTCCCTGCTACTTATACTTTAGGTCAAATCTATAGTGCTCCAGCATTAGTTGGCGCTAACAATCCTAAATTTGTAAACTATCCATTGCCTGTAACAGGTGTTGTAAGTCTTTATAACTACATTGGTACTTATAATTTTCACTTAGCTTCAGGTTCTCCAGCAATCGGAAGTGGTTTCACAGGTTTTACACCACTTAACGCTACAGCTGCTGTAACTAATCCTTATTTAAAGGCAACAGTTACTCCTCCAAGTATCGATCTTGGTGCATTCCCTACTGATGGTTCAGGTAACCAACATTAATTCAACTATTTTTTTGAACAGACAAAATTCCTTCGGGGGTTTTGTCTGTTTTTATTTAAGGAAGACATGAAAAAAATAATCGCCATTATTCTCATTGGTTTACTCGCTCAATTTGCTTTCTTGCTTATGAGTTTTACTTCCGCTAAGCCAAGCCCTAACTTTAGTTTTATGGTAATTGGCGACATGCCTTATTACATGCCCGAAGACAATGCTAGATTCGAAAATGTTATCCATTATTTAAACAAGCAAGATCAAGTATTCAATGTTTTTGTAGGTGATTTTAAATCGAGCAGAAATGCATGCTCAGATGATGTTTATGATAAGCTGTTTTCTTTTTTTAACCAGTTCGAAAAGCCCTTGATTTATACGCCCGGCGATAATGAATGGACGGATTGTAGAAACAAGGATACAACAAATGCTTATGTATTAGAAAGGTTAGATTTTTTAAGAGCCAAATTTTTTTCGGACAATAAAAGTTTAGGTACTGTTAAAATGAATTTGGAAGTACAAGCGAATGATTCAAATTTTAAAAAATTTACAGAGAATAGGCAATGGGATTTTAATCAAATTTCATTTGCCACCATTCATGTTGTTGGTTCGAATAATAATTATAAAAAAAATAGTTTAGATTCCAACAAGGAATTCAATGATAGGTTATTTGCCGATTTAAATTGGTTGAACCTTTTGTTTAAAAAGGCGAGCGAAAAGAATAGCAAGGGGATAGTGGTATTTATTCATGCAGATATGTTTTATGAACACAAGACATCAGAAGGCTTTATAGTTTTTTTAGAGGCAATAAAATCGCTTACTGTTGCATTCAAAAAACCTGTATTATTGGTGCATGGCGACTCGCATCATTTTGTGGTTGATAAGCCATTGATGCACGATGGAAAAATTGAAAAGACAGTACTTAATTTTACCCGAGTTCAGGTATTTGGAGAGGGCGACATGCATGCAGTAAAAGTAATAGTGAACCCCAATAACCCAAGTTTATTTGAGGTGCAAGAATGTTTGGTGCCAGCCAATCAATAATATTCAATTTCTCCCTTAGAATATTCCAGCCTGACTAAATCCTCAACACGAAGTGTCACTAATGCAATTTAAAAAAAATCATACTATTAGTAAATTATCAAATCACCACCACGAAGTCTCATTAATGTCATATAAAGTCAAATAATTACATTAATAAATTGTAGTATCTTTGCAGTCCTATTTTTTTTAGGAAACATCAACATTGGGGCTGACTGGAATTGACGGGCAGAGCAACTGAGATGTAAGCATGTAGCGCTTTGTTTGCTGGCGCTCTAATCTCAACATTCAAAATTTTAAGAGGCGACAATAACTTCGCAATGGCTGCCTAATCTAGGATTAAGCAACGCTATCCATCTTCGGTGCCTTTGTTTGGGTCGGTGCCGGGTTAAGATGGTCGACAGACCTGAATATCTACTAGGAGCGGTTGCGGCTTAATAGATTACAAAGCAACATAAGGTTTTGAAATGGTAGGTGGTAAACCGTTCAACGCCCGAAAATAATTACTACTAAACATGTAGAAAGCGTTATCATTTCCTGCTCCGGACCAGGGTTCGACTCCCTGCAGCTCCACCCTGAAGCAGAAAAAGCTCGGAACTTAAGTTTCGGGCTTTTTTTATAAGTTTCGGGTCCGAGCTTTTACGCTTCAGGGTGAGCCCTGTAGCGTGTCATTAGCTCCGCTAATGACTCTGCTACAGGGCCACTTAGCCACAAAACTTCCTTCAATCTCATTTTGCATTTCAAATGTTTTACTATATTTTGCATAAAACTTTACTTATGCTTCCATATTGTGTTTATGTGCTTTTTAGTGAAAAGGATTTTCTGTTATATATAGGTTTCACAACAAATATTGAAAATCGAATTAAGGATCACAATCTGGGAGGTACAACTAGTACCAAACACAGAAGACCTTTAAAATTAATTTTTACTGAATTTTATTTGTTTGAACAAGACGCAAGAAATAGAGAGATGTATTTTAAAACCTCTGCTGGTAAAAGAGCACTAAATATTATGTTAAAGACGACTTTAGATAAATTAGACTACAAATCAA
Source organism: Bacteroidota bacterium (assembly GCA_947450015.1). Classification (GTDB taxonomy): domain Bacteria; phylum Bacteroidota; class Bacteroidia; order NS11-12g; family UBA955; genus JABMMZ01. Next base: position 6,260 of record CANFUB010000049.1, read on the forward strand.
AAATGAAAATTGCTGATGCAAAATAAAAATGAAGGCATGAAATGCCTGCATTCAAAAAAAGGTTGCAAGGCCCCACCCAGAAGCAGAAAAAGCTCGGAACTGAAGTTTCGGGCTTTTTTTATAAGTTTTGGGTCCGAGCTTTTACGCTTTAGGGAGTGCAACGCAGGTACCCCCTGAGAAATTACTTTTAATTGTAATTTCAAATTGCTCATGGTCAAACTGTTTTCTGTAAAAAGTTTTCCGTTTTTTTAGTCTGGTAATGGCTGTTTTATTGAATCTAATAATTCTTACAATGCATACACTGTGTTTTTAATGTTAAGCGAATGCTATGATAAAAAACCTAATTTATTCCAAATCTTATGGCACCTTTGTACTTTGAATTTATGTTGAAATTGAATTGTTTTTTTCTGCGAATTGGGCTCCTTTTTCTAACAAGTTTTTTTACTGCGCATGTTGTCTTGGCACAAAATACAAATGTTACAATCTCTGGTGTCGTTAAAGATTCAAGTCTTAAATCAGCCATTGCCTTTGTAAATGTTGTATTAAAAACTGAAAAAGATACTGCTTTTATAGCTGGTGTATTAACCAACGAGGAAGGTCGATTTACGCTATTGAATATAAAGCCAGGAAATTATTTTATTGAAGTTACTTACATTGGCTATGTTTCAAAATTACAAACACGCTATGTAGGGAGTCTCTCAGAATATTTAGATCTTGGTATAATTGAAATGGTTCAAACTAGAAATGTTATCAATGGTATAAAATTTACGGGTGCATCGAGCGATAATATTAAGTTAGATAAAAAGGTTTTTACCACAAGCGACAATATTAGTCAATCTGGTGGATCTGTTTTACAAACGATGCAAAATTTGCCAGGGGTAACCATTCAAGATGGTAAAATACTTTTGCGTGGAAATGATAAGGTGATAATTCTTATAGATGGTAAACAAACGGCATTGACTGGTTTTGGTAATCAAACAGGATTAGATAATATACCAGCATCTTCTATCGAAAGAATAGAAATTATAAATAACCCATCTTCTAAATTCGATGCGAATGGCAATGCGGGTATTATTAATATTATTTATAAAAAAAATAAGAAAGATGGCTTTAATGGAAAGGTAGGTTTAGCAACAGGGTTAGGCGCACTATGGGTGCGTAAAGATAATTTGCCAAGCATCAGACCACAGTATATAAGAACACCCAAAATCAATCCTTCAATTTCTCTTAATTATAGAAAAGGAAAAATTAATCTCTTTTTTCAAGGCGATTATTTATATACACACACTTTGAACAAAAATGAATTTGTTACACGTAATTATGATAGTGCTGCAAGTGTTAATCAACAAACCAAAAGAAATAGAAACACTGGTTTTATTACCACAAAGGCAGGGATTGATTGGAATATAGATGAGCGAAATTTACTCACCGTTTCAGGATTGTATGGAAGAGAAAAAATACTTGACAATGGCGATCAACCGTTTTTTAATGCCGATTTATCATCACGTTTAAGGCTTTGGGAGTTTCTTGAAGATGAGTTGAAGACCACTGTAATGGCCACCGCAGCTTATCAGCATAAATATAAGCAACCGGGCAAACTTTTAAATATTGGCTTCAATTATACGTTTCATAGAGAAGATGAAAAATATTTTTTCAATAATATCTTACCTACTTATAGCGGTAAAGATGCCTTTAAATTAATATCAGATGAACAAGTAGCCGACTTTAATTTAGATTACATAAAACCATTAAAATATGGTCGATTTGAAAGTGGTTTTAAATTTAGAAAAAGAGGCATACCAACCAATATGCAATTTATTCCTGGCTATAAGTCACCACTCGATACCAATGCAGGTGGTTGGGCAACTTACAAGGAAATTATACCTGCACTTTATGGAATTTATATTTTTGAAAATAAAAAAATTGAGTCTGAAATAGGTCTGCGTTTGGAATATGTGAATTTGCATTACAATGTGAATCCCGAACATATTACCTATAAAAGCAGTGGTTATAATTATACGCAGCCATTTCCAAGTATTCGATTGGCGTACAAGTTGAATGATAAACGGAAAATTAGTTTGTATTACAATCGAAGGGTAGACAGACCAAATGAAGTTGATATACGCATTTTTCCTAAGTACGATGATGCAGAAATAATTAAAGTTGGTAATCCAGCTTTAAGACCCCAATTTACAAATTCATTGGAGCTAGGCTTCAAAACCAATGCAAAGAAAAGTTATTTTAATACCTCGGTTTATCACCGCATGGCAAATGGCACTATTACAAGAATTGCGAGTACTGTAGGATCGAGTAATCTGATTTATTCTATTTTTCAAAATGTAAATAAAAGTTTTAATACAGGGTGTGAAATGGTTTATTCATTAGATGTCGCGAAATGGTACTCATTTAATCTAAATGTAAATGTATACCGCAACCAAATTAATGCTTTCACAGTAGTTAACAAGTATCCAATTACCCATACTTTTTCGGCAGCCAAAGCGGAAATGATTTCTGGTAACTTAAAATTAAATAATAAATTTAGATTGCCTAAAAAATACGAGGCGCAAGTAACTGCCACTTATTTGGCGCCTGATATTGTGCCACAAGGAAAAATTAATGCGCGCTTTTCTGTCGATTTAGGAATCCGTAGAACCATACAAAATGGGAAAGGCGAAGTATTCTTAAATGCTACCGATCTTTTCAATACCTTAGTAATTAAAAGAGAAATACAAGGCAGTGGTTTTAGTTATATCAGTACCGATTACTACGAAACCCAAGTGGTGAGAATCGGTTATGCGTATAAATTTTAAAACTTAAACACAACTTAGTTTATATATCCTATATTTCAAAATATAGAAAATAGTTTCTTTGCAATTAAACTAAAAGATAAATTTTTCTAATTTATTCAGTTTCTAAATAATGTAGGTAGTGGCCTCATTTGTAATTCTTTGCAAATTTTAATAAAAAGATACGGAATTGTTTCTTGTAAATCACTAAATGTCAGTGGCATAGTCTATAAATTTATTTCAATTGTGGTCAATTTTTAATGAAAAGCCAATAACCTCAGATTTGGTTTTTAAAACAATAGGATTTTCATTTTGTTTAATAAAAGTTAAACAGTGAAAAAACACTTTAAAATGGGCGGAATCCGAAAAGCCATAAGAGTAGGAATAATTTAATATAATATAATGGAACATTTAAAAATCGCAAGCGATAATTACGTAGCATTTACGTTTTTTATCGGAACAATGGCTATGATGGCCGCTTCAGTTTTCTTTTTCTTTGAGTTAAACAACACCTCTCAAAAATGGAGAACATCCGTTTTGGTTTCTGGTTTAATTACTTTCATTGCAGCAGTGCACTACTACTACATGAGAGGTTACAATTTAGAAACAGGTGAGTCTCCTACATTTTTTAGATATGTAGATTGGATTCTTACAGTGCCTTTGATGTGTGTTGAGTTTTATTTAATCACCAAAAAAGCAGGTGCTAAAATTGGCTTATTATGGAAATTAATTTTCGCTTCATTGGTAATGTTGGTGACAGGTTACTTTGGCGAAACATTAGACAGAGACAACAGTGTTATGTGGGGTGTTATATCTGGTGCTGCGTATTTTTATATTGCATACTTGGTATGGTTTGGCGAAGTTGCAAAACTTTCTCAAACAGCTGGACCACAAGTTGCTAAAGCAACAAGAGTATTGGCTTGGTTTGTGTTAGTAGGTTGGGCAATTTATCCTTTGGGTTACATCCTTGGTACGCCAGGTGGATTATTCGGAATACAATTAGTTGCCGATCCAGCTGCTGCATCACATGCAATGGATATTGTATATAACATTGCTGACGCAGTCAACAAAATTGGATTTGGTTTGGTTATTTATTCATTAAGTAGAACAGAAGAAGCTTAATCCTATAAAATAATTTTACAACAAGCAAGAAGGCTATTTCGGATTAACTGAATAGCCTTCTTTTTTTTAACAATCATTTCGAAAACGAAGCCCTCAAAAAATGACTACAAAGAATCGAGAAATTGACGCCAAGGGCACCATCTTTGATTTTGTTTTTATTGGTTTAGGAGCTAGCAATAGTTTACTATTGAAATCGATTTCAGAACAAGCAACACTTAGTACTAAAAAGATTGCTATCATAGAGGCTGATAGCAAAAATACAAATGATAAAACCTATTGTTTCTGGGCCGAACCAAGTGCCCCGATTGTTACTGAATTAGCGCCTTTAATTCGTTATCGGTATGATTCGATTATTATTAATCGCTTACCTCAACAGGTAATTAATAATCATCCCTACCATTACATTAGTAGTATAGATTTATATGCTTATACTTCGCAGTTGGTTCAACAACATCATTACCCCATCTACCGACATAAAGTTGAGCAAATAGAAAGTCATGCTGGCATTCAAACCATTCATACCAATAAAGGTACAATTCAATCCTATTTTATTTTTGATAGTCGCCCACCTACCTACAAAGATTTACTAAAAAAGGAGGTGTATCTTCATCAATCTTTTTATGGTCTCCATATTAAATGCGACCGCGATGTATTCGATGAGAATTCATTCGAGATGATGAATTTTAATGTTGATCAAAATGAATTTACCCAATTCATATATATTCTCCCATTTTCAAAACGCGAGGCATTGATTGAATTGACCAGGTTTGGGTCACAAAAAATCGAAATCGATTATGCTAAAACCATTCTAAGTGAAAAGATTCATAAAGATTTTGGTGGTTACGAAGTTGTAGCCGATGAGTCGGGTTGTATTCCCATGACTACTTTTTTGCAGCCAGCGAATGAAATTCCTGGCATCCTAAATACAGGAAGTCGTGCAAATTTAATTAAACCGAGCACTGGCTATGGATTTAAAAACATGTTTGCTTTCTCAAAGATGGTGACGAATCATTTGTTAAAAGATGATTTAGAAAACTTTAATCAGTTATCATTAAAATCAAAACCGAGGTTTAAATTTTACGATCATTTATTGTTGATTATTTTGTTGAAATGGCCGCACCTTGGTAAGTCTATTTTTTCAACCTTGTTCAAACAGCAAAACATAAAAACGGTCTTCTCATTTTTAGATGAAAAAACCAGCCTTTTTCAAGAAATAAAAATATTTTCAAGGCTACCTTTTAAACCCTTTTTACATGCAACACTGATTTATTTTTGGAAGTTTTTTCAACCCCGCTATTTTTATGTGTTATTGCTGGTTCTAACTTATTTAATGCTTCAAATATGGAATGAAAAACTTGCAGAATATTTTGGTTACTTTATAACCATCATAGGCTTGTTACTATTTGGTATTCCACATGGGGCTGTTGATCAATATTTGCAAGGGGAGAAGGACAAAAAACAGCACGCAGTATTTATTATAAAATACATTGTTTTAATTGGGTTGTTTTATGCGTTATGGCAATTCTTTCCGTTGCTTTCTTTTGTATTTTTTATTTTGTATTCTGCTTTCCATTTTGGGGAATCAGAGTTAGAAGATGCCAATGTGAGTTTAGCTACAATATGCGCTAAATTTAATGCCTTTCTGATGGGTTTATCAATCGTAGTATTGATAGTTTTTTCCCATTTCGAGGAATCGAACGTCATAATTCTAAAAATGACACATGTCCCCAGTTTTAAAATACATTCGTCCTTACAATTTTCAGGAACTGTTGTTGCATTAGCAACACTTTTGTTGGTAATGTTTCGGCACAATCTGCATAGAAAAAATAAGGCCATAGGCATAATAACTTTGTTGCTGCTAGGCTTTTTTACACCTTTGGAATTTGCTTTTGCACTGTATTTTATTGGGCAACACAGTTTTAATGCTTGGCAACACATTAAAATTCGTTTAGCATTAGGATCATTGCCTTTATACAAAAAGGCTCTGCCATATACCCTAGGCGCATTAATGGTTTTCGCTTTAATGCTAATTTATAGTAATGAACTCCTAAGTTTAAACAAAAATTATTTGGCACATTTCTTTATATTCTTGGCTTGTATAAGCTGCCCACATTTTATCTTTATGCACTTTTTCTATAAAAATAAGAATGTTTGATTCAGAACAAAGTCAATTCTTAGACATAGTTAAATTCTTCTTATTTAAAGTTATTAGTGGTCAATTTCAGCACGGCTAATTTTATTGTTTAACCTTCAATTGATGATCTCTTAATTTTTATTTATTATTGCGGTTAATAATTAAATTAATTTAAATGAAAAAAAACTACACAAAAACAATCTTACTACTTGTGGTTTCCTTTGTGCTTTCCATGAGTACCATTAAGCTAGAGGCGCAAGTGGTAAGCAATGAAAGTTTTGACAA
>CANFUB010000050.1 GCA_947450015.1 Bacteroidota bacterium
TTATCTAATCTTATCAATTTTTCTGCCAAAAGTTTTTCTTTTTCAATGTATCCGCTGTATTTGATGAGAATTTCTACTTCTTCTAATATTTCCTTGTTAAATGAATTAAGTTGAGGTAACATATCCAAAAAATTAAATATGCTTATTTGTGGGCGAGTAATAATTTTATCAAGTTTTATTTTTTGATTAATTTCAGTAGTACCTAGTTCAATTAATTTTGAATTTACAATACTAGGTTCTATTGAATAATTTTGAATATATTGGTTTAATTCGTTAACACTGGCTTCCTTTTGTTCTAATTCATGGAGTCGTATTTTTGAGGCTAAGCCTATCTCAAAACCAATGCGTGTAAGTCTTGTATCTGCATTGTCTTGTCTTAATAGTATTCTAAATTCAGCCCGTGAAGTAAACATTCGATAAGGTTCATCTGTGCCTTTGTTAATTAAATCATCTATTAGAACGCCTATATAAGCTTCAGATCGCGACAAAATTAAAGCCTCTTTTTCATTATTTTTTAAATGGGCATTTATACCAGCCATTAAACCTTGGCATGCAGCTTCTTCATAACCAGTTGTGCCATTTATTTGCCCTGCAAAATATAAATTCTCAATTAGCTTAGTCTCAAGTGTTTGTTTTAATTGGGTAGGTGGAAAGTAATCATACTCTATCGCATAACCAGGTCTAAATATTTTTGCTTTCTCAAAGCCTGCGATTTGTCTAATGGCCTTAAACTGTATGTCTTCTGGTAAGGAGGTTGAAAACCCATTAATATACATTTCTACCGTATTCCATCCTTCCGGCTCTACAAATATTTGATGCCTGTCTCTTTCTGCGAATCGGTTTATTTTATCTTCTATTGAAGGACAATACCTAGGGCCAAGACCTTTTATACTGCCATTGAACATAGGCGAGCGATCGAACCCTTCCCTTAATATATCATGAACGGTATCGTTCGTGTAGGTAATGTAACATGGTAATTGTCGCTCTAAAGGTTTTGTTTCGCTTGAAAATGAAAACTTATTCCAATCCGTATCTCCATCCTGTTGTTCCATTTTAGAATAATCTAGACTTCTACCGTCAACTCTTGGTGGAGTTCCAGTCTTCATTCTTCCGGATTCGAATCCAACTTTCTCAAGACATTCTGTGATGCCCTTACTGTTCTTCTCAGCCATTCGTCCGCCCCCAAAGTTTTTCTCGCCAATATGGATTAAGCCATTTAAAAAGGTACCACTGGTTAGAATTATACTCTGCCCTTTTATAGTATAACCAAGACCTGTTATAACACCTGTTGCTTTTTGATTCTCAAAGATTACTTCTATAACATTATCTTGAAGAAAGTCAATGTTGGAATTTTGTTCTAGTCGCATTCGCCACTCCTCAGAAAAACGCATTCTATCTGATTGAGCTCTTGGGCTCCACATAGCTGCCCCCTTTGATCTGTTAAGCATCCTAAACTGGAGCATAGTTAGGTCAGTAACTATGCCTGACATACCGCCTAATGCATCTATTTCTCTAATTATTTGGCCTTTTGCAACGCCTCCCATTGCAGGATTACAACTCATTTTAGCTATCGTTTCCATGTTCATTGTAACGATTAGAACATGTGAACCCATTGTTGCAGCAGCATGTGCAGCCTCGCAACCAGCGTGACCAGCCCCAACTACTATTATATCATATTTATCTAAGTACATCTTTTAATGTTCCACGGGGAACTATTTTTTATAAAGTTCTAGGTATTTGTTTTCCATTTTTGTCATTACTGCTTTGTCGGATTTGGTTTTGTCTTTGTATCCACAAAGATGTAAAACACCATGGCACATTACCCGAAGCAATTCCTCAAACGCAGAATTCTTAAAGGTTTTCGCATTCTCTTTTATTCTATCAATACTGATATAAATATCCCCGCTTACTATTTTCTCCTCTGTATAATCAAAAGTTATTATATCTGTGTAATAATCGTGGTTAAGCGCCGATTTATTTATTTCGAGTAGTTGATCATCATTGATTAAATTTACCTCAATTCCAGATATTGTTAATTTATGATCTTTTGCTATAATATTTAGAAGTTGTTTTATTGGTGTGATTGCACCTTTAAGTAAACTTTTGTTGCCGTAAATAAGAATGTTATTTGAGTACCGTGACTGTTCCATCGAAATTTAGTTGTTTTCCATTAATGCCTATGATGGTAGCACTGTATGCGTATATGTCTTCCTCTACATATACACCATTTAAGAGTTTGCCGTCCCATCCTTTTCTAATATCATGCGTTTCATATAGTAGTTGGCCCCATCTATTAAATATTTGAAATGAGCTTTTACTGTAATCTAGAAACACCCCTTCTGGAAAAAAAGTAGTGTTGAATCCATTAATTTGTATTGCATTTGGGAAAAACACGATTGGGTCAGCGGTAACACACTCAATATTGCTATAGCTTGTGTCTTGCCTTCTGTAAAATTGATTAATCGGGTTTTCAATAGCCCTAATACAGTAACAAAGTTGTTGCATGTTTGTGCTAAATGTACTCTGATCACTTGCCGCAACAATACTAGGGTTAAATGTATTTAATATGTTCCACGGGGAACTTTTATTGGCGATGGGTGTATTTGTTAAGATTAATTCTTGTTTTTCTGTGTTTTTCTTAAATAAACTGTAATTATTCCAATTTAAATTTTGGTTACCCGGTGCCAGCATACTAAGCTTTAGTAATATCGTTGTGCATATTTGTGAACTGTCAAAAATTAGATTAGCGCAATTTCCTTCTGTTGTAAAATAGTATGAATAATTTTTGTTGTGAACTTTTACCTGATTATCAATCAAGGTTAAAGTTCCTCCATTGAAATTAACTGTTTGCCAAAGGCTAAATGGATTGTTGTCTTCTGCCTTGTATATATTAATTTTCGTTAATGATGTTCCAATTTGTGTAACGAAGGTCAACTCTACAACTTCTAAATCAATAGAAACTTTGGCAATATAGGATTTGCTTGGCTCAATAATTGAATAGGTGCCCAAACAGCTGATGTTTGAACTAGATGTTATGTTCTGTCCTGTTTTTTTAGCCCTAACATAAAAACAATATGTATCTCCAAAATGTGTGAAGTTATAGGTGAATTTTCTACTTACATTCCCATTAATAGTTACAATTGGAACATAACCTGTGTTGTTCAAATTCATGTAAACAGTGTAACTTTCAATATTATTAGCACCCCAACCAGTGTAGGCCTCCCAAGTCAAATCAATACTTCGCGAACACTCATCGTATTTATTTGAAAGCACCATTGTTGCGTGTGTAGCACTTATCAGAGACAGATTCCCGCAACTATCGTAGGCGGCAATACTATAATCATAGTGTTTTTTACTTGGATCTCTGTTTGGATCTGTATCTTTTGATTGTGTTCCTTTGGTGTTATCGAAACTAACAAATGTGTTCCCCGTATAATTGTAAATGATGTATCCTGCCACATCTTTACTTGCACTTTTCGACCAACCTATGATGGTCTTTTGTGAAATTAACTCAACACTTACTGAATCAATGCTGCTATTTACGGGCTGTTGGTCATCAATAATTAAGGTATCGCTATAAAGACTATCGGTTCCATTGCACGCCTTTGAATAAACCAAGTAGAACTCCCAGTTTTTTTGATTGCTAATTTTAGTTTGAATAGAATTTAAACTAAAATTAGTGGAACCACCAAGGTATTTAAAAACACTCATAGCATCCTCTCGGCCATATATACTAAAGGATGTAAAGGTGTTGCAATTGTCGGTGGGCTTAAACCACAACAGTGTTACAGTGGAATCACTTTTATTTAAACAAGCCCTGCGCATCCTAATTCCACCCTCAACAGCAAATCCATTCAACTGCAAAAAAGCAATTAATACAACGAATGATGCAATATATTGTATTCTCCTAAACACCGGCAATGCAATACGTTAACGTATTTTCTTTTAAATAATTGTTTGCAACCTCTTTTAAGTCTTCGCTACTTGTTTCATTTATCGCATGAAAATAGCTTTGATAGTAATCTTTTTGAAGGTTTGAATCCTGAAATTGTTTAAATTTTTCTGAAACGGGGAATGCGCCATCAAAGCTTCTTAACATAGCTCCCAATAAGTAATTTTTGGCAGTAATAAGTTCAGATGGGTCGATTAATTCGGTTTTTAAACGTTTGATTTCTAGATCTAATTCAAATTGTAACTCCTTGGTAAACTTGGAATTATATTCACAGGATATTTTAAATAAGCTAAAGTCATTATAGGGGGTTAAAGAGCTATGAATACCATAAGTTAAACCCTTATCTTCTCTTATGTTCTTCATTAAACGCGAACCAAAGTACCCACCCAAAATTAAGTTTAGTAAAGAAAGTTTAAAATAATCCTGATGACCTCTTTTTGGCCATATTGCTCCATAACGTATAGAGTTCTGTGTAGCACTCTTCCTAATAAATAGTGTTTTCTCCCCGCTACTATTAATGGGCATATCAATATGTGGTTTATAGCTATGTGTTGTTATATTGAAATTATTCTTTTTAAGAATTTCATCAATAGGTGTAACTGCTGCCCCAGTAAAGATAAAATAAGGTGAATTCAAATGCTTGCCTTTAAATTCAATAAGGTCTTCTCTTTTGGTCGAATGAATAATTTCTTGAGTAGTTTCAAAACTTATATCATGTTCGGCTCCTAATAATAACTTATTGATTCCTTTACCAGCTAGATAGGATGTTTTTTGTAGGCTAATCTCAAGCTCACTTAAGCGATTGCGTTTGTAAATATCTACTTCAGATTGAGGGTAATTTGCTATATCAATCGCATTTTTAACAATTTGTACGGTTTCATTAATGTATTCATTTAAGCCATAAATGGTAATACTAGCATTGTAAAAATCAGAAGATTTAAAAACAAAGCCACCAAGCGCATCAATACTTTCAGCGATTTCATCTGCTTTTTTATTTGAATCGCCACCAAGCAATAAGTTTATCGCCATTGCAATAGCAAATTTATTGGTACCTTTTACTTGACCAGCATCTGGATATATAATATCAAGCTTAAATACACCTTCCTCACTATGTATCTTAAACAAGTTAGTTTCACTCTCTGGAAAGTGTGTTTTTATTTCTGAAATAACAGAAATATTGGGGGCAACAGCTCTATTCATCATATTTTAGGTTGGTATTTAAGAACACTATGGTTACCATTAAGCAAATAATCCTTGCAAATTGTTTCGATATCTGATGTAGTAATTGCCTTTATTATAGATGATTCATCATTTATTAAATTAACTTGACCAATGTTGTATCCATAACAAAGTGACATAGCTTTATTTAAGACCGATGTTTTCCCAAACAAGTTGCTTGTAAGGGCTTTGTTTTTTACTTTTTCAAGCTCACTATCAACCAAACCTTCTTCAACCATTTGTTCTAAAATTTTAAGTACACCTAATTCGGCAACTTCAAAACTTGTATCATTTGTTAATTTTCCTTCAACCACAAATAAGCCTGCATTGATATCGCCTGTCACGTATGCTTCAATATTATTAAATAAGCCCCTTTCTTTAACTAGGATTTTAGTAAATCTTGATGACTCCGATCGGGATAGAATATCACTTAATAAATCAAATGCATAATACAATGGATGAACCCTGTCTACCATGTGAAAGGCTATATAAATTGATTTTTGTGGAACATCAGCTTCTATTGTCTCTTCTCTGCGCTCCATTTGTTGAGGTTCTACAGGATATAAATTAGAATTTTTTTGACCTGCAGGGATATCGCCAAACCATTTTTCGGTTAAAGCAATTGCCTTTTCAAACGAAATATTACCTGCTAAGCATAAAATAGCATTTGATGGATTGTAAAATGTTTCAAAAAAATGAATTACGTCCGTTAATTCAGCATTTTCTACATGGCTAATTTCTTTCCCTATGGTTGCCCATTGGTAAGGGTGTTTGGTGTAGGCTAATGGCCTTAAATGAAGCCATGCATCGCCATAAGGCTGGTTCAAATAACGTTGTTTAAACTCTTCAATTACTACGCCTTTTTGAGTCGATAATGATTTTTCCGAAAAATCGAGTCGTAACATCCTATCACTCTCAAGCCACAAAGCTGTTTCTACATTTTCTGAAGGCAATGTTATGTAATAATTGGTAATGTCATTATTTGTAAAAGCATTGTTTTCGCCACTTGCTAGTTGTAATGGAGTATCAAACGAAGGAATATTCACGGAACCACCAAACATTAAATGTTCAAATAAATGGGCAAAACCAGTTTTGTTTTCATTTTCATCCCTTGCACCTACATTGTAAAGCAAATTTGTAACACATAAATTCGTACTTGAATCTAGGTGATGAATTAGTGTCAATCCGTTAGAAAGGCTGTGGATGTTATAGTTAATCACAATTGCAAAGATAACGATTTTATTTAGGACCAAGGAAATGCAGTATCCCCAATGGTTTAAAACTAAAACTTCCATTTCAACCATATAATTTTCATTACTTTTGCAAAACATGAAAATTGATTGTCATGCTCATATTATGCCAGCAACCTGGCCCGATTTAAAATACAAGTTTGGTTATGGTGGCTTTATTTATCTCGATCATAACGAAAAAACCAATACTGCAAATATGATGAGGGATGATGGTAAGTTTTTTCGAACCGTCGAGCAGAATTGTTTTAATCCAGAAGCTATTTTATGGGATATGGCTGCACATAATGTAGATAAAATGGTGCTTTGTACAGTGCCAGTACTTTTTAATTATTGGGCTAAGCCTAAGGATACTGCATGGTGGGCCACATTTCTTAATGAACATATAGCAAAGGTTCAAAGTGATTTTCCTGATAAATTCATTGCATTAGGGACATTACCTATGCAAGATGTTCATTTATCAATCAAGGAATTAGAACGCTTAAAGGCACTTGGGGTGCCAGGTGTTCAAATAGGCTCTAATATTAATAAGATGAACTTGGATGATGAATCCTTAATGCCATTTTATGAAGCTGCCGAAAGTCTTGATATGGCAATATTTGTGCACCCATGGGAAATGATGGGAGAGGAATATACCCAAAAATTTTGGTTGCCATGGTTGGTAGGCATGCCAGCTGAAACTAGCAGAGCTATTTGTAGCATGATATTCGGGGGAGTATTTGATAGATTCCCGAAATTACGTGTAATGTTTGCCCATGCTGGTGGCTCGTTTCCTTTTACTTTAGGCAGAATTGCCCATGGTTGGGCTGTTCGCCCCGATTTGGTAAATCTAAATGATGTAAGAAATCCTAAAGATTATATTGGTAAATTTTGGGTTGATGGAATAACCCATGATGCCAAATCTTTCGATTACTTATTAGATTTATTTGGAGCAGATAAAATATGCTACGGTACAGATTATCCTTTTCCTCTTGGAGACCTTGAACATGGTAAATTCATTGAAGAAAACATGAATATTTCGGCCATTGATAAAAATAAAATCTTCAGCGAATCAATCAAAACATTTTTAAAAATCAATTAAACCTATTCTAGACATATCGAGTAGCGCCAATCCAAAATTCAAATTGTTGCAGAGTTTAGAAAAATCTAAGACAAGGAGAAGTCTTGGTATAACAGCGATTGAAGGTGAAAAGGAAATTGAAATGGCTGCATCCTCGAATTTGCCAATAGAGACCTTATTTTTTCTAAAGGACATAGCCAACTCTGCATTCATCAATCAAATTGTAAAGCAATATCCTGACACAGAATTAATCTCCCTAACTAAGGAACTCTTTTCAAAAATTTCATACCGCGAAACTACTGGCGGCTTGATTGCCATTGTAAAAACAAAACCTAACCTTTTAAATAAACTTGTGTTGCCTGAAAACCCTTTGGTTTTAATAATTGAAGGAGTAGAGAAACCAGGCAATTTAGGCGCCATTTTACGCACAGCAGATGCTGCTAAAATTGATGCTGTGATTTGTTGTGAAATGGCTACAGACCTATATAATCCTAATGTTATTAGAGCAAGTTTAGGAACTGTTTTTACTGTTCCAATTGCAATTTCTAATAACAAAGAAACCATGCAGTGGCTCAAAGACAATAATATTACAACCTTTTGCACCAATCTGCACAAAGCAAAGGAGTACCATGTACAAGACTATAAAAAACCATGTGCAATCGTTGTAGGTACTGAATCCACCGGTGTTTCAGATGAATGGATTAACTTTTCCGAAACCAATATTAAAATTCCAATGCTAGGACATATAGATAGTATGAATGTTTCTGTTGCGGCTGCCATCATTATTTTCGAAGCAAAAAGACAAAGGTTATTTTGTTAAATCTTTAACATATTCTAATTTCAAAAATATTCTAATACTACATTCACCAAATGAAATATTTTTTATCAATCATAGCCTTCGCAACAACTATTTACGCTTCATACGCCCAAAAAAATGGAAGTATGGATAGCACCTTCAATCAAACAGGATTGATTAAAGAAAATTATGCAACTTCCAATAGTATTTGTGTTGACAATTCAAATAAAACATTGGTATTAGGGCATGATAATACAACAGGTGGGTACAATATCTACGTCAAACGCTATTTAAATAATGGCTCTATTGACAATGCCTTTGGAATAAATGGGGTTTTCGAAAATGATTTAAATAATGATAGAGACTATGGCCGATGCATTATACCCCTAAGCAATGGTAAGTATATAATAAGTGGTCAAAATTCAATGGGTAACTATTTTAGAACTTTCATCATGCGTTTAAATAATGATGGTACAATTGATAGCACTTTTGGGCAAAATGGCTTCACTATAATCGATAATAACGAGAACTCTGATGCTTGGAATTTGGATGTCGATCAAACAGGTTCAATTTATGCAGCGGGTTATAAAACCATTAATGGTAAAATGAGCTGTGCCATATGGAAATTAAAAGCAAATGGATCACCTGCCTCAGGTTTTGGAACATCGGGTGAATTAATTTTAAGTACTACTAACGAAAGTGAACGCTTATTTGATATTGAGCTAAGAGATCATAAAATTGCCGTGGCTGGTTACAGCAATTTAAATGGCATCTGCGAAGGGTTTTTAGCTGTGTTGGATACTCAAGGCAACTTGGACAATAATTTTAATTCTAAAGGCTATTTGAAAGTCAATTACAATGGCGCTAATACTTATTTAAAAGGGGTGGGAATTATGAGTAATGGAAAAGTGGTTTGTTGTGGTGCTTACACCGACGTTTCGAGTGATTATTATGGGTTAGTGGCAGTATTTACTAAAACAGGAGTGGCCGATACTGCTTTTTCAAAGGATGGTTATTATTACTATTCCAGTGCCTCTTCATTTTTCATTACACTCCAAATAGATTGTAAAAATGCTATTTATGTTGGAGGCTATAAAACTATTTCGAGTACAGATATATTGTTAAAGAAACTTAATGCAAATGGGTCGTTTGATGCAGTTTTTGCTAATAATTCAGAATTCTCAACACGTTTTAATTCTTCAAATACCGAGGTAATTGAAACATTTGCGCTAGCTAATAATTCTAAAATTGTATTTGCTGGAAGGATTGATTCGGATGGAAACACTAGCAGCTGTGGCATAGGACGTCTTAATATAAATCCTTGTTCTGACTTCAATGGGATTGTTAAAACCCAACTTTTAAAGAAGCTAATTCAAGTCTTTCCAAATCCTCAAAAATCAGGAACAAGTATAAGTATTGATATTTCTGAAATAGAAGATGAATTTCAAACTTGGACCATACAATTAACAGACATGAATGGTAGGTTGATTTTAGAAAATGTACAAACGCCAATAAATGGGCTACTAAAATTTGAAACTACCCTTATTGCACCTGGTGTTTATGATATAGCTATTAAGAGTATTAATAAATCTTTTTCACAGAAAACTATAATAAATTAAGTTTCTCATTATAAAGCTTGATATAGGATTCTGCCATTTTTTGAATCCCATAACGTTCTATGGAGTGCTTAGAAAGCAGGGCTTTTTCCATTCTATTTTCTTTAAAATGTTGAATGCCTTTCGCAAATGCTTCGATATTAAAAGGGGCTATTAATTGACCATTAAAAGGAATGATTAACTCACCAACCCCGCCTACATTAAATCCAATGACAGAAACTCCGCAACAAGTAGCTTCCATAAGGGTTGTGGGAAATGTTTCAAGCGTAGATGTGACAGCCATTGCATCCATTTTATTGTATAATTCGGCCATTTTATCTGCTGTATGTGCATCCGAAACGATTTCATAATTACAAGGAATTTCAAATGTAAATTCACCTTTCTTTTTACCAACTAAAAGCAGCTTAAATGTATGCAAATCCGGCAATAATTTAACTGCTTCAATTAACCTGTATAAAGCCTTGTTTTCATCATTTAAATTTGCAGCTACAAATCCAATAACAAAAATATCTTCTTCGTTTTCTTTGCCATTGTGCTTGTATGTCTTGGTATTTACCCCATTTGTAATGACAGAATGTGGCCTATCTTTTCCAAGGTAACTATTGGCTATATTCTTATCCATCCATTTACTTGGACTTATAAAAGTTAAATTGATATTTTTATATACACCATCCTTTTTCTGCACTAATTGACGTGAAATATCGTTTGGAAATGGCATCGAAAGCATAGGGCAACTGCCACATCCATTCATAAATTGATTGCATCCATTGGTGAGGTGACAGCCGCCAGTGACAGCCCAAATATCATGGCATGTCCATATAATAGGTTTTTTAAATTTTCTAAGTTCATCAATGTCAATGAATCCTTTGTTAATCCAATGAATGTGTATTATATCTGCAGATTCTAATTTTCTACGCAGAAAGAAAAAAGGAATACCAGGCTTTCCAAGTGAAAATTTGAATCTAACACTTTTGTTTTTTTCATAAAACAATTGAATAAATTTTTCAAATGCATGCAATCCTGTTTTAAATAATTTATCAATAATTGGAAAAATACTGACTTTTACAGTCGATTTTTTACCACTAAAAACCAAGTGTTCAGCAACAATGCCAACGCTTTGCATTTGATTCACTAAATTTTGAGCAACCACAAAGGCACCGCCATTATCACTAGCACTTAAATGTACGACCCTTATTGGTTTAAGCATATTTGCAAATTAAATTAAATTTTAATCAAATGCTTTAGTAAAAAATATCTTTTTCTTTTATGTTTGTGCTAATATTCTTTAAAATGAACTTCAATAAATTCCTTCAGGACATTAAACCTCATCTTTTTGTAATCATTATCTTCTTTTTAGTAGGATATGTTTATTTCATAAAAACATTTAATGGCTATACCAACCGCGAGGAGGACGTTACACAAGGAATCATTAAATCAACAGAAATCGTAAAGTACAAAGAAAAGGAAGGTCAGGTTCCAGGTTGGACCAACAGTATTTTCTCAGGGATGCCATCAACATTAATTTATGGCAAACCAAGTGCTAATGAGGTTTCTTACTTTAATTACTTGAGTCCGTTTGGTTCAACTAGCTATCCTTTTAAGATATTATTCTTGTCATTCATAGGGTTTTATTTACTAATGTGTTCGTTCAAAGTCAAACCACTGTTTGGGCTTTTTGCTGCCATCGCCTATGGCTTCGCAACTTATAGTATTAGTAGTGTCGAGGCGGGCCATTATACCAAGGTCATGGCCATGGCGCTTATGCCAGCCCTAATAGCTTCTCTACAATGGCTATTTAACGGCCGCTATTTATTTGGAGGTGTTTTATTAGCCTTCAACTTTGCACTTCAAATTTATTATTTCCATTACCAGATTACCTTTTACTCGATTATTTGTCTTTTGGTATTTGGAGTTTACTACATCATTCAAGGCATTAAATCAAAAAACATAAAGCCCATTTTAATTTCAACCCTAGTTTCTATAATAGCAGTTGGCGCTGGTGTTTTGAGTAACTCTAGTAAAATCACGTCTACTTCAAAGTTTGCAGAAAATACAATGAGGGGTGGTAATGATATTGCAAAAGTTGATAATTCAGCCACACAAAAGGAAACGGGTAAAACTGGACTTAAAAAGGATTATGCTTTTTCTTACAGTTATGGTATAGGTGAAACATTTACCATCTTAATTCCTGGTTTCTATGGCGGTAGTCAGGCAGAAAAACTTTCAACGAATTCTGCTTTCTACAAAAGAACCCAAAACGATGAGGCGATTAACCAAGGTTTGCCATTGTACCATGGAAACTTAGATATTATTTCGGGTCCTATTTATATTGGCGCCATTATTATTTTTCTATTTGTACTTGGTTTAGTAGTGATTAAAAGCCCTATAAAGTGGGCGATTCTTGCATTAACACTTATTTCATTTATTTTAGGTTGGGGAAAATACTTTGGCTTGGTCAACGATTTCTTATTCGATCATTTAAAGTATTTTAATAAGTTCCGAACACCAATGATGGCCTTTTGTATTGCACAAGTTACAATGCCCTTGATGGCCTTTTTAGCATTAAAAGAATTGTATGAAAACTGGAATAATAATACAGTTAAAAAAACCAATGTAAAATCAAACGATAACAATGAAATTGTAGGCACAAGCGCCAA
>CANFUB010000051.1 GCA_947450015.1 Bacteroidota bacterium
CACTCACCATCACCAAATATAATTCCTCATACGACATCAACCAGTGTTTTCGCATCTGCAAATGAAGCCAGTGAAGCCGTGTTTTTTAAACCCCATTACCAAGCACTTAAACGCATTTCAAAAAACTATGTAAATAGTGAGGCACTAAGTCCATATCCCTTACTTGGAAAAACCAATTCCAACGCCAAGCCAAAATACTTTATAGGCATTGCCTATACTTCTTTCAAAAGTAATTTATTGCTTTCGCCTTCGCTGATGACCTTAGATAAAGGCAAGGGCCGTGGTTTTTATTTTGAAGGCGGTCGCTATAAAAACAATTGGCGCTTTAGTTCGCATTTAGCGTATTCGAACATCCAACAACATACCAAAATGCCGGGTGCCTACAATGCAACTTATATGAATGTATTGCAAACGAATTTTAAAACGGCTTTGCCTGATGATTATGCATACAAAATGAAAGATACGGCTAGCTTAGCAGTACCAGGCACCACCCACGACTTTATCGATCAATCGCTGCAATTTTTAAGCGCAGGTTTAAAAGCCGATTATGCAATATTGAATAAAACAAAATTACAATTAAGGGTTGGTTATGCTTTCGATTTTAATTTTTTACTGAAGTCGAATACCTTCTTTTGGGACAGTGTGAACCATGTAGCAGTACCTATGACCCAAAAAGACAATCAAATTGTTTTTAGAAATAATTTTGCAAGCACAGTGCATGTGGCCATCACCCTTCCAATTGCAAAACATTTATCATTAGAAGCAATGCCTTACTATCAAATTAACCATACCCCATTTATCAAACATTACTATAAAGTAAGTTTGAGAAATACTGGTTTTAATGTGGGTTTGCAATATGCCTTTTAATTCAAATTTTATCGCTTTAATCAAGCACTAAACAAGCGTTTTCATTCTCATCTATAAGCAACAAAAAAGGGGCGAAGTTCAATTGAACAACTCCCCTTTCTTTTGTAAAACACTCGCTTAATTATTCACAACAATTTCGGCTCCTAATGCCGAGCTACCAGTACCACCTAAAAAGCCTTTTGCAAAGACTGTATAGATTTTACCGCTTTCCAATTTAATACCATTCAAAGGCAAAGCTACTGTGCTTGTACCTGCCACACGCACTTCTAAATCGTAGGTAGCTGCATCAACTGGAATAAAAGTTTCTTGCGCGGTGTTAATGGTTTTGTTAAACGCTCTGTTTAAAAACAAACCAGCACCAGCTGCTTGTCCTTTTACTGAAATATCAACTGCAGGTGCATTAGGCGATAAATGCACAAAGCGAATATGGGCCTTGCCACTTGCTGGAGTCGCTAAGTTATCATTCAACAAAAGCACACTTAATTTACTTACTGAATCAATCGCAAAAATGCTGTAGTTTTTATCCTTATCAAATGTTGCTGTAACATCGATTACTGATGTAGAAGTGCCTGCAACATTTACCTTAATGTTTCTTGAACCTGCATTTAAACTTAAATAACCCGTGTTGGCTGGAAAACTTAAAGCTGCACTGTTTTGTTTCACCCCATCAACGATTAAATCTACACCTGGTGCATTGGGTGAGGCATGCACCACTAAAATTTTTGATTTGCTTTCGACTACTGCCGGTGGTGTTTCCGTTTCTTTTTCGCAACCCACAAATGTAAACGCTGTTAACAACAGCATTGCTGAGAATAATTGATTTTTTTTCATAACTTTTTATAACTTGATTATGGTTTACAGATGCGATTTCAAAACGGATTGTTACAATGAATTTTTATTTTTATTTAAAGCATTGACTACCAACCCTCTTTTTAATTGACTGTATGAAACCCTTGGTATCACTTAAACATAAACACCTGAAAGCCTTCTATTTAACATTAAAATTGATAATTTTTTTTCTATTTTGAAACAAAGACCGCACTTGGATAGTCATTACAATAACGCAATTTATTTAACCATGAAAAAAAGTATTTTTCTCATCACCCTACTCATTTGTATTTTGAAGAGCAACTATGCTCAAAATTATTACCAAGCACCCCTTGTATTTAAGGTGCCCAACAAAACAGTTCAATTGTATTTGAATCCCAATTATTACAATCTTCTAATCACACAATCGCGTGTTTTAAGCGCTCCTGTTAACGGCACTTATGCACTCGACACCAACCACTTTTTTACCTACACACCAAGCGCTCCAAAGGCCAAAGATTCTGCGCGCATTGCCGTTGTTTACACCGATCTCAATACCTTTAACACAGTAAACGATACCATTCATTTATTGTTAAATGCTTTAGGGCAATACAACACCAGCGCAGAGATAGCAGCCGTTTCTAAAATTCATGCAGCCGATTTTTATGGCATTGCTTACAGCGATACCACAATTGGCTCCTATGCATGGACCTTTGGCGATGGACAAACTGCTAACAAAGCTGAGGTAACACATATCTATACCAAAGCAGGTAATTATAACGTGTGTTTCACTGCTGTTGCCCTAGGCGATAGCGCAAGCACTTGTCAATCGGTGATGGTATACGACTCGAATTATGTAGCTGCCAACGACGATGGCTACATCATTGAATATCCCGACACCGTTAAATACTTTGATGTATTGCGCAACGATTTACAAGCAGGTGCTACCTTAACAATTTTAAAAGGCTTACAATATGCTACTGTAAGCATAGTAGGAAATCAATTGGCTATTAAAGCGAACACTTTAAAAAATGGCAGTTTAGATACCCTTGTTTACAGCATTTGCAAAAATGGCAATTGCGATACAGCCATTGCTACTTTTTACCAATATCAAAATTATAACAACTACCCTTGTTTTGCCGACTTTACATATGCATCGAATCAACTGCTTGCAAAATTTTTCAGCGCGCCAAAATGCAAAGTGAATAAAAATGCCATTCGTTCTTACCTGTGGACCTTTGGTGATGGCGATTCGAGCACCAATTCTGCAACCAGTCATTTCTATAAAAATTTTGGTCAATACCAAGTGTGTTTAGAAATTACAGATACCTTTAACCTCAGTAACAAAAGCTGTCAAACGGTTTACATTTCTGACCAAAGATGTTACCCCGATTTTTATGTAAGATCTAAAATTGGCATGGCCGAATTTTACAACACCCAAGGTTGTGAATATGTCTTACAAGATTCCACCTTAGGTTATTTATGGGATTTTGGTGATGGCAATTTTTCTACCCAATTAAACGACACCCATGCCTATAACAAAGCAGGTATTTACAAAGTAAGTTTAACAAGATTTACCCCAAATGATACGGTTACAAATTATAAAAACATTGAAGTATATGACACCACTACTTTAATTTTAAATGATGATGTTTTTTATACCGACACGAAAACCAACCCTGCTTATTTCAATTTAGTTGAGAACGATATTTTTTATTTGAATACCACATTTGCAATACTTGATTCTACTAAACTCGGCAAAGCAATGTTAGATGCTTCTGGAGAACTCAAATATGTGCGAAAAAACAAATCTACTATTGGCAACGACACCCTTGTTTACACGGCCTGCAACAAGAACAAATGCGATACGGCCACAGTCTATATTACGAGCTATTGGGGTGTATCTATTAATGGTAGCAAATGTAAAACAGACATTACCTATTCAGGTAAAAGTTTAGACATACAATTTAATGCGAATACCACTTGCAAAAATGGCGGACAAGTAGGTGCTTACTATTGGCTATTTAGCGACGGTCAAACTTCTACCATACAAAATCCCACCATCACCTTCGCAAAACCGGGCTACCATTATGTCCAACTTTTTACCATCGATACAGCTGGCGATTGGGACTATGCCTATGAAAACATCATGATCATAGATACAATATTGAATGGTGGATGTGTATATGCAGAAGATGATTATTATGCTACCAATGAATTTAATGAGAACCGCTACAATGTGTTGAACAACGATTTGAACATTCCGATCAAAACGGCTAGAACCTTTTCGATTAAAGACTTCAATCACGGCATTACATTACTAGATACCACAGGTGGTTTGGTATGGCTGCGCGACTCGGCTTATACTGGTTGCGATACCATGGTATACGAGGTCAGTGATATCAACAATGCCAATTGTAAAGACACTGCAACTGTGTATGTTTGTTACGAATCCTTAGCCTTTGCTTGTGTCGATTCAATGAACATTGATACCAACTTCAACTGCTATAGTTTTTACGAACCTGTATGTGGTTGTAACAAGGTACAATACGACAATGCTTGTGAAGCCATTACCAAAGGTGGCGTGAATTATTTTTACAACGGTCCATGTGATAATTTACCGCCATATTTATTATTAAACAACAGTGTTCAACTAAAAACTTTCGATATTTATTCTAACCAAGAAAGTAAAATAAAATACAGAGCCGAAGATCCGAATGCAGGCAATGTGGTAAAACCTATGGTAACCCTCGACCCAAAAAATTGGATGAGTCGTTTCATTGATGTAAAACTAGATGAGAAAAACAATGAACTGATTTGTTATTCTAGCACCAATCAAACCGGCCAAGTTAAACTGTACAGCGTTGTATGCGACAATTGGGGGTATTGCCATACCGACACCATTCTCATCAATGTAAACAAACGCAGCAGTGCCACTAGCAGACCTTTGGATGCCTTGAACATGACCTTATACCCCAACCCTGCGACAGATGAGATAACCCTTGAGTTGAGTGAAATTAGCCCAGGTGATTATGTGAAAATTATAGACATCAACGGCAAGTGCTTACAACAAATACCATTGAACGAATTGCGCACCACTGTCTCTATTTCTGATTTAGCGCCAGGCTTCTACTTTATCTCAGTGGTAAGTGCAAGCGAACAAACCAAAGCCATTCACAAATTGGTGAAACAATAATTCTAAGCGCAACTACAGCAAATCGATTACTGATAAAAACAAAAAAAGCCCTACTGAATTGTTAGGGCTTTTTTTTCGCATCTAATTTTACAAAAATAAACTGCTCAATATTTGCCATAAATGAGCATCGGAATAACAATCGGAATTTATTTATATTAAAAAATAATTTATACGTATAAAATATTTATATACTATTCATTATCAATAATTTTAATCTTTAATAATTTAATATAACCATCGGAATTACCATCGGAATAATTATTACAATTACACTAAAAATAATTATCTTTGTAGCATGAAAGAGGAATTACGATATTATACCAATCCCGACGTCATGTCGCCCATGCTGCCCGAGGATGCCTCAGGTCATTTGGAAACTTTGGCATTGGAACTCATTCAAAAATCAGCCAAGTTATCTGGCAGCCTTCACCCCATCACATGTTCAGCCATTGCAGAATTTCTTAGGCCAATGAATAGTTATTATACAAATTTAATCGAAGGTCATGATACCCATCCTATCGACATCGACAAGGTATTAAAAAACGATTATGCTATTGACAAAGCGAAGCGAAATCTACAAATAGAAGCACAAGCGCACATCCATGTACACAAGCATATTGCTGAAATATACGCCACCAATAAGCAAGTCACTGCTCCAACGTCTTCAAAATTCATTAAAGAAACACACCAAGTATTTTACAATTTTTTACCTTCTGAATTTACTACTGTAAAAACCAAAGAAGGACAAAAGAAAAAAGTAAAACCTGGTCAGTATAGAGATTGCGAAGTGATTGTAGGCAAACATATTGCCCCCAAACATGAAACACTTGAAGCATTTATAGAAAAATTTGAATCCTTCTATAACCCACTAAGTAAATCCAATCATTCCAAAACCAAACGAATTATCTCCATTGCTGCCTCACACCATCGCCTTGCGTGGATACATCCTTTTCTTGATGGCAACGGCCGTGTTGTAAGATTGTGTTCAGATGCATTTTTTATGCATGAATCGCTCGACGCCTTTGGCTTATGGAGTATATCAAGGGGATTAGCAAGATCTAATGATGCATACAAAGGACACCTAGCCAATGCTGATCAACACCGGTATAACGATTATGATGGAAGGGGTACCCTATCGAATAAATTTTTGTTTGCTTTTTGCGATTACTTTTTGAATACAGCCATTGATCAAATAGATTTTATGACGAATGCCCTATCAACTGAAACCATGCTAAAACGCATTGAAGCATTCGCAGATTTGATGGCAAGCAGAGGCAAAATAAAACCTATAGCCAAACACATACTCACCAGTCTTTTTTTAAAAGGAAAAATATCAAAGGCGGAAGCTATGCGCATCACCAACACCTCCGATAAAACGTTAAAATTAATCATTGAATCGCTCATAAAACTCGAATTGGCAAGTGCTAAAAAAGAAGGTATCACCATGGTGTACTATGTCAAATACCCTCTGATTGCATCACCCGTTATCTTCCCTGGACTCTATCCTATGGACAAAGACATTGATATTTTAAACCTTGATTAGTGACCAAATACTTAAGAAAAGTATTTTTTTCAGAATAAAAAAGACGCTATTTTTTTTCCAAGACTTATTTCTATAGATTTGTTTTAAATAAGTTGCCCATGAAAAAAATAATTATCAGCCTTACTTTTCTCTTTCTGCTTAATTTAAATATTGTAGCCCAAGTGCCTTCTAACATTCCTACCAATGGCCTTTTGGCTTGGTATAATTTTACTGGCAATGTGCTCGACTCGAGTGGTAAAGGCAATCACCTTACCAATACCAACGCTACCTTAACCGACGACCGTTTCGGCAGAACCAATCGCGCCTATGCATTTGATGGTAGCTCGGCCTATTTAACCATTAGCTCTCCCACTTTTACCTTTGCTGACACTTCTAAATTTTCTTATTCTATTTGGATGAAAAAGAAAAACACCACAGGGGTAAGCATCATGGTAGGCTCTTCGGCCGCCAATAATTTTATCACCCTACTCGGTGGTGGCACCGATACCCGCTTCGGCACCAACAAACAAAACTCGGCTTGGGTGTGGGCAACAACAACACATAACCTCAACCAGTGGGACCATTATGCCTGTGTCTACAATGCAGGTTCCATGACCCTCTATAAAAATGGCTCCTCGGTTTCTACAGCCACCTTTAGTTATACCAATGTCACTAGCACCAATTTGCCTTTGTTTATTGGTCGCGATATTGGCTCTTCGTATTTCGAAGGCGACTTAGATGACATCGGTTTTTGGGGACGTGCATTATCAAGTACCGAAGTAGGAACAGTGTATGCGGGTTGTGCTAACTTGGTAAGCAACGAGCCCATCGATCAAAAAATTTCTGTTGGACAAACCGCTAATTTTTATTGCACTGCTACCAACAATTCTACCTATCAATGGCAAATCGATACTGGCACTGGCTATTTTAATTTGAACAATGTGGGACAATACACTGGCGTCAAAACTTCCTACATGAGTGTCTCTAATTTAACCTTTGCAAATAACAACCACAAGTTCAGATGCATTATTAATTTTGGGGTATGCAAAGACACTACAGTAGTTGCAAAACTGCAAGTAACCTGTGGCAACCTTGTAAAAGTTGAGCCATTCGATCAAACCAATTATGCTGGTCAGTCTGTGATTTTTAGCACCTCTACCTATGTCGACAAATCGGCCATATTTAAATGGCAGGAGAACAATGGCAGTGGCTTTAGCAATTTAAGTGACAATGCCACCTATAGCGGCACACAAACACGCATCCTCACCATCAGCAATTTGAAAGCCAATATGAACAACTATACTTACCGTTGTTTAATTGCTTATCAATCCTGTTTAGACACTACGGCCACTAGAAAGGTGATTGTCAAAACATGTCCTAAAATGGTGAGTACCCAACCTAAAAATTTATCCATCTATGCGGGCTTCGATGCCTTGTTTACTTTAAAATCGAACGACTCATTAGCAGGCCTTCAATGGCAATTGAACAGCGGCAGTGGCTTTGCCAACTTAAGCAATGGGGGTCAGTATACAGGCGTTACCAACGATAGTTTATTGGTAAAAACATTGATCAAACAAAACAACAATTACCAATACCGTTGCATACTTACCAAAGCCCCATGTGCCGACACAAGTGCAACAGCGATTTTAACCGTATTAACTTGCGGCAGCTTAATTAAAAATCAACCCAGCGATCAAACCGTTTTTGTTGGTGATAACGCCTTGTTCGGTTTAAATGCCATCGACTCAGTTGGCTTTACCTATCAGTGGCAAATTTTTTCATCGGGCAATTATTTCGATATGAAAAATCTTGGTCAGTTTTCAGGCACTACCGCACCCTTTTTTAGAGTGAGCAATACCACAATAACGAACGACAATTATAAATTCCGTTGCATTGTTTCAAGGTTTCCATGCAAAGACACATCAAAATCTGTCGTGTTGCATGTACAAACCTGCCCTGCTTTAATTAGCCAACAAGGTAGCGATGTGGCCAATTACACCGATAGCACTGTGCAATTTAAAATCACTGGCAACCAAGTAGGCGCCACCTACCAATGGCAAATAAAGAATGGCAGCAAATACAATAATTTAAGCAATGGTGGACAATACACTGGTGTAAACACCCAAGTGCTCAGTGTCGCAAATTTAACAAACACCAACAACAACCAATTGTACCGTTGTTTTGTGAGTTATGCTGCTTGTAAAGACTCTTCGAATGCGTATAAACTAACCGTTTTAAAATGTGCTAGCATTCTCACCACCAAGCCAATTGCAACCACTAAAAAAACTGGGCAATCGGCCAGCTTTACTGTAGCGGGCGGCAATGCACAAACCACTTATGCGTGGCAAGCGAATACCGGCACTACCTATTTTAACATAGGTGATACTGGTCAATACAGCGGCACCAAAACAACAGTGCTTACGATCAATGCCTTAACTTTAAAAAACAATAACATGACTTACCGTTGCATAGCCACTGCAGCGCCTTGCAGCGACACCAGTGTGGGAGGTTTATTAACCGTAACAGATGCCAGTGGTGTAAACGCATTCATCAAGTCGAATGACCTAATGGTATACCCTAACCCTGCGAACAATTATTTGATCATTAAGGTAGCCGATCATTTAATTGGCAAAACCTATACATTAACGAATACTTTAGGTCAATGCGTTGCTCAAGGCACACTTACTCAAGCGCAATTGCAGTTGAGTTTAGCTAGCATAGAAAGTGGTTTGTATTACTTAAGTGTTGGTGAAACCCTGCGCTCTGCAGTGAATGTGGTGCGATAAAAAAATACGAAAATTGATACCTACAAAAAAAACATACCGATTGGTATGTTTTTTTTGTTTTCAGGTCACCTATTTAATGGTCTTTATGCAAAGCTTAAAAAAAACTTTACGCTTTCACAAACCAAGTCTGCAAAGGCTGATGGGCATCAAACAACACCAAGGTATACAATCCCGATGGGAGTTCGCTTACCGATATGGGTGTGCCATTATAAGTGCCTTGCAAAATCAATTGACCTTGCAAATTATAAATGCTAAAATGGGTGGCCGTTGAAAGGGTTTGTGTTACGGTTAATTGGTCCTGCACTGGATTGGGATAGCAGCTAATTTGAATCGCTTGCTTCACCCTTTCTATACTAGTTTTGGTGTTATATACATTTTTACAATCGGCCACTGTTAATAGCGGACTCACCCCGCAAGCTCTAAAACTAAAATTCTTGGAGAGCGTTACAAAATATGAAATGGTTTGTTGCTCTTCTTTGGTAATGCTATCGCGTTGGCTCCACAAATCAGATGGCAATAATGAAACCGAAGGATACATGCTTTGACCCAATTCATTCACATGGCCTAAGCCCAAAGAATGACCTAGCTCGTGGTATAAAACATATCTGAATTTTGTTTTTCCTGAAGGTGCTTTACCAGTTCCAAAATACCAATCTTGCTTATCGGACATGTGCAGGTCTTGCGACTTAACACTGTAAAATGTTTCGCTTCCCAAAATGCAGGAAGTCCACAGACGCTCGTTGTAACCCACTGCACCAAGGGCTGGATCTGGCGCTATAATGTGAAAAGTATCGCCCAATGAAAACCCAACATCTGTGAGCTGTGGCGCTAAAATATAGTTGACCCCGGTTTTGCATCTAAACTCGGCAAATACTTCTTCGATGGCTTTTTTCGCCAAAGGATTTTCCCAATAAGTGCGGTGCATGTACCAAGTATAACCACCCTTCTGATTGGTGTTCACAAGGTAATCGTATACCAACGGATATGCGGAACGGTAACCTAAGTTCGCCATCACATGCAAAGTATCAGTTGAGGTCAAATCATTCCCTGCAATGTTCACTTTTATTTTACCTGAGTATGCTACCGGCATTTCCATTTCTATTCTTGTATCGCTCCACGAAACGTACTTATAGATGCGAGCTGCTGTAGCATCGGCATACTGTCCTGACTCTTGAAAAAAGGAAACATAATTGGTAGATTGGGTCGTACCAAATCCACTGCCTGTAATCACCAAATGCTGGGCCATTCCGCCATTAATTTTGCGAGGGGTAAAGCTATTAATTTGACCTTGCAAATTGGCAATACCTAAAGCTAAAATAAGAAGTAATTTTTTTTGCATCAATTGAATTTTATTTTTTTTAACGCAGCGAATATAAACGGTATTCAATCAAAAAATAAAAAAGTAATACCATCTTTTTTATGCAAAAAACGCACTTAAAAACCCCATTGCAAATACAAGTTAAAAGACTATGAAAGCTTTACCCTATCAACCCCAAGCGTTGAATTGTCCAATAAAGTGCAATGCAGGCCATAAGACTTGAAAGGGGATACACAATGCGTGTTTTGTACCATGGTTTTTGATGCAACCATTTGGCAAGACCAAACCATGCCAATAAAATAATTGCAATTTGCCCTAACTCAACCCCAACATTAAAAGCCAACAAGGCTGCAAAAAAATGTTGAGCAGGCATACCAATCTCTGAAAGCGCAGTGGCGAATCCCATGCCATGCACCAAGCCAAAAATAAACACAATTAACAATCGCCAGCGACTTAATTGACTGTGTAAAATATTTTCTACCGCGGCAATCACAATCGAAAAAGCAATTAAAGCCTCCACCCAAACTGAAGGTGGTAAAATAATGTTTGCAGTTGTAAGGCCCAGGGTGATGCTATGCGCAATCGTAAACACTGTGCATTGTAACACAACCGAGCGCACATTTGAATTCAAAAAAAACAAACAAAGGATGAATAAAATATGATCGAACCCTAAGGGCAACACATGGGTAAAACCCAAGCTTAAATAATCGCTTAAAACTTTAAGCATGGCTAGGCAAAATTTAGTTGGTTTTAATCAATTTAAAAAGAGAAGAATTACTGTCCAATACTCTCAAAAAATAGAATCCATTAAGCAACTCCGAAAAATTTTGTTGTGCTAAATCAGTACCTTCATAAACCACTTCACCGATACTATTATATAGCACGCAATGCTTATTCATCAATTCGACATTGAGCGTCAAAAAAGCACTAAATGGATTCGGATAAACAGATCCTTGATTGACAATATTACTGTAATTAATTTTTGAAACTGGAGCCGTAATTGTTCTTACACAAAGCACATTGTTGGCAACTGTTTTAAGATCGTAGGTGGTAATGCCAAATGCCGTATGCCAATACCAAGCTTTGGTGGTTTGATTGGGCAACGAAGTACTGCTCCAATATTTGGTGACAATTAAATTTTGAAAATAGGGACTGCTTACCGAGGGTTGTATCGCGCGTTCATCGTTCAAAGATTGCAACTCTTTGATGTTGGGCAAACGCCAGTCGCTGTTGTTAGCTAGTGTTAAACCTTCGGCCAGAACAAGGGCCTGTTCCCATGTTTGCACTGCAGTAGTAGGCACTTTCTCCCACATCAATTGGGTAAGATGATCGGTAATGGTTCCATCGCCATTGTCTGTATAATGATTGGGAATGGTAGGTACTGCGCTTTGATCTCTTACGGCTCTTACATGAAATTTTTTGGTACCGCCTGCGCTTATGGTTTCCGTTTTGGGATGATTGCCGATGCCTCCACCAGCGTTGGTGGCCCAAATTCTTGTTGCATCATTGGCTTGCACTTCGGCAGTCCACCAATATTCAGCAGCCGTCTTTGTAAAAAAATTAATATCCAATGCTGGATTATTATTTTGTTGATTGAGAATACTGAATGCCTCGGCAGCTGTTGGCAAGCGCCAGTCGGTATAACCACCAAGCGTTAAAGTATCTGCATATGTTCTTGCATTTTCAATGGTCATTTCGCCTCCATCGGTGGTTTGCCACATTAAACCAGTGATGGTATCAATGGTGGTTCCATTGTTGTTTTTAACAAAAAAAGGTACATTGATATTGTAATCATTGTCTTCGCCAAAAGTAGTGGTATAACTATTTTTCTGTCCAGTATCTGGCAAGCGTTTCATGGTTTTTTGAACCGATTGAGCAACGACCGTTGACATCAAAAAACAAAAAAAAGGGAGCGTTAAAAATTGTTTCATGGGTTTAATTTATTGGATAACTATTTTTTTTACGAGGGTGCATTCATTGCTGATTATTTTCACAAAATAAATGCCTGTAGTTA